>CAZSFB010000033.1:0-14166 GCA_964606035.1 uncultured bacterium
AACTTCCCGGTGGAGCTTGGTTCTGACCTGGAAATACCCGTCTCTATTGGACCGGCTGCCAGCGCCAGAGATACCGCTGTCACCGGCAAGGCTAGAACTCTATCAGCTCCCCTGATTCAGCTGGAACAGAATATCAATGCCGGCACCACCGTCAACGAACGCAACTTCAAGATCAGCGGCGAAGTGATTGATGACGGAAATGTACGCGACATGTTCGTTATGATTAATGGCCGGAAAGCCTTCTACTACTCTTTCGAACAGGCAGCGCTGGCCAAACTAGACAAATACCCTTTCAACGTGCGCGTCCCCATGAAAACCGGTCTGAACCGGGTGATTGTGGTGGCACGTGACACGTTGGATCTTACATCCGCCCAGAGCTTCACTGTCTGGCAGACTGATGGCCCGCTCCCGCAGTCCACAGCCCAGCGGGAAAGTTCCAGCCAGCCGACACCTTGATCCCCTGGCGCGACGAAAACCCCATACGCCGGTTTCCGGTGATGACGGTGATTCTGATTGTCACCAATCTCGCAGTATTTGTATGGTCGCGGTTCCTCTCTGGAGCCTTTGACGCGATCCTGAATACGTGGGGATTTATTGCAGCCACATGGAATAGTAGTGCAATCAGTGCCACTGCCGTACCGTGGCCCCTGCTCACTCCCCTGACTTCGCTTTTCCTTCATGGCGGGGTGCTCCATGCCGTGGGGAACCTTTGGTTTCTCAGAGTTTTCGGCGACAACGTGGAAGACGAGCAGGGACGTGGAAGATTCCTGTTTTTCTACCTGATCTGCGGCCTTTTCGCGGTTTTTACCCAGTATCTGTATGCCCCCGATGCCTGCCTACCGCTCGTGGGTGCAAGTGGAGCAGTCAGCGGGGTGCTAGCCGCTTATGTGCTTTACCATCCTACCGCGATGATTCATTCATTTGTTCCGGTTGTAATCATTATGGTGCCGGTCAGATTGCCGGCATTTCTTTTCATAGGGGTCTGGGCAGCGTTACAGTTCCTTGGTGGCATCTATGCGGCGAGCCATACACAGATAGCCTTTGCGGCACACATTGGCGGGTTCATCGCCGGGATCGGGATAGGACCGGTCTTCAGGAAGCGTTCACGACGACGGAAGCGATAGTGCTATTCAAGTTAATGCCCAGATGGGACATTGCCGGGGGCCTCCCGGCAACATCGAACCCCCCGCTTGCCTTTCCCAAGTCCCGGTCCGGCCATCCGGGCCAGCCTACAGGTGGTTTCAGTCCCGACAATGGAAGCAAAACTCCCGCCGGATAGCGCCGGGCCAGATGGTCCCACGACCCATTCCGCCAGATTCCCGATGGCATCATTCAGCCCGGTACGCGTGACACATCCCGAATGCTCTCCGCTTTTCGCAGCCCTGACAGGCCGTTCCGAGAACTGGGACACAATGTTACAGGCGAGCATCATATTGCGCGGCGAAAAGTCGCCGCTGTCACTGGGGGCGGAGCAAGCCTCCGAAAACTCACCAAGTGTACACAGCCGCTTCCCGACCTGATTACACGCGGCCTGTGCAGCCTCAGCCGTATCAAACAGCTCCGGGAATCTGCCTGCCCGGTTAGGAAACTCATACCGGTCTACACACACATTACCCGACCGGATAGTGTTTTCACCGCAACCCCGCGAATAATCAGCCTTGGGGTCGTAACGAGAGTCCAGCCGATGAACCGGATCCCCCAGCATACCGCCAGGCTTGGCCATCTGGATCAGGAAAAATCCCGACCAGACCGCAACATTGGCGAGAACAAACCATGGGACCAGTTTTGATGGCTTTTTCTCGCTGGGAGCCTGACGAGTGTTGCCAGACATCGAAACAGGATGGTTTGACAGATCAGCCAACGTTTTCGTCCTGAAACATCCTAATGCAGGTTGTGCCCGCCCTCTCCATTACCCTCGTCGTCCATATCGATGACTTCTCCAGTTTCCGTATCGACAACCACCGGGCCCGCGGGAACACTGTACTGACCGGTAACCCATGCACCGAAATCGAGTGTCTGGCACCGTTTTGAACAAAACGGGAAATAAGCAGTGCCTTCGCGATCAAATTCCTTTTTGCATTTAACACAGACTGATTTCATCAGTATCACACAATAGACGCTTTTTAGTGCGGCCGTCAGCAGCCCTGGAATAGCGGCCTTGACTCAGCCGGTAGCGGCCTATAATTCATTGACTGACGGATCAATCATGTATATCCGTAGCGCTGTATTCACAGTGCAGAGGTATTGTGTGCGACGCAAAGTATCACTCAAAACTGAAACCCACAGCCCCCGGGCCGGCACACTTGAGAAGCGGAAGGCTATCCTTGATGCAGCTGTCAAGGTCTTCGCCAAGAAGGGCTACTACGGCTGCAGGGTTTCGGACATCGCCGAGGAGGCAGGCGTCGCTTACGGCCTCGTCTACCACTACTTCAAGAGCAAGGAACTCGTCCTCAACTCCATATTCCAGGAACGGTGGAGTGTCTTTATCGAATTCCTCCGCAGGATTGACGAATCCGGGGATCCAATAGAGAAGAAACTCCGCACCATCGTGAGCTACATGATTGACGGCTACCGGCTGAACCCGGAGATGATGGAAGTCGTCATTCTTGAGATTTCACGCAGTTCGAAGTTTTACAGCACAGCGCACACCGGGCTCGTAAATGAGGCCATGAAAAGTCTGGACCGGATGCTCACCAAAGGTCTCGAAGCCCGTGAACTGAGATCGAATATTGATACCAAGACCTCTGCCTACCTGTTTTTTGGCATGATCGAAACCGTGCTGACGGGATTCGTGCTCGGTGCCGTGAAGGCCTCTTCCGAGGCCGACTTCGCGCGCATCAAGAACGAGGTGGTAGAAACCTTTCTCAACGGAATCCGGGCCCGTTAACGCTGGCCATCCGATACAATCCTGGATTCTATCCAGGCGTAAATCATGTCTGAGGTCGCGTTCAGGCTTTCTGGCGAGCAGTTCTCCCGGGTATCCGCACGTGTATGCCAGTATGGGTAATCCAGATCGATCACAAGTGCTGAGGGAATCCCCTTGGCCAGCAGCGAAAGATGATCATCATAAATGACCCGTCCCGGTTCGGCCCTGAATATCTTCGGATTGCCGTGCTGGAATATTTCTTCGTATAGCCAGCGGTTTGCGCTGAAAGAGAGCATCTCTGCCGAAACCCGGTAGTCACTGTCAGCGACCATATCCACGACCAGCGCTGCCCGGTAACACCGGACCTTTTCCGGCGGCAGGCGGGATGCGAAATACTTTGATCCGGTAAAATAGAGGTCCGTTCCCTTGACCCCTTCCTCCGCGTCAAAAAGAACGAACTCTATTCCGAACGGAATATCCTTTACCCCTACAAGCCTGCGCGCCAGATCCAGCATCACTGCAACACCACTGGTCCCGTCGTTGAACCCCGGCACCGGGAGCTCCCTTCTGGAAATATCATCATCCTCGTCGGCCATCCCGCGCGTATCCCAGTGGGTGCCGATCAGAAGAGTATCCCGGCAATCCGGCCCCAGGCTGGCTGTCAGATTCGAGAGTTCCAGACCGCCCCAGTGAGGAACAGTCTCGGGAAGCGTAAACCGTTGCTGTGTCACACGTGCACCGTACCCAGCAAACCGCTGTCCGATCCGATCAAGAATCTCCAGCCGCCCCACCCTTCCCACAGGCCGGGGGCCCTGATCATCCAGCCAGACGGCCTCATTCCATGCTTCATGGCCGGACATGGCCATCTTCATCGCTGGAGCCGGAGGTCCAGGATTCGCCATACGCCCCGGTTTCTGGCTATTGCAGTCAGTGAAACCCAACAGGCCGATACACCCTGAAGCTAAAAGGGAAAGGTGACGGATCTTCATTGCCTTGCCTGATCGAGTATTCTGGCAGCCAGATAGTCCGCTGGCACATGGTCGTCAGTAAATGCAGGCTCCGGTTTGTCCCACGCGATTTCACGACGCACCAGATGCTCAGCACGTGGATCCCGGTCAAGCACTACCGCGCGGCTGGTCGCAAGCACCAGAAGATTCTGGGGGGTTTTCCCGGCGTACGGCCGTGTGGCAAAAATTCGTACCTCCGGAAACGCCTCCTTCAGTGCTGCTATCATCCCGCCGGGAAGCCTGGCCCCCTCCCCTTCCATGGAGCCGATAATGTTCATAAGAAAACGGCCCGAATCCGAGAGCCGGTCCCGGATCAGCCGGAAATACTCAACGGTGGCAAGATGGGGCGGAATCCGGTTGATCCCGTGATAGGTGTCGCCGAAGACCGCGTCGTATTTTTTCGGGGAGCGAACCAGAAAGCGACGGGCATCTTCGCTCACTGAGACGAGACCCGGGATGTCGCCAGCGCCAAAGAACTGTTTACCAACCGACTGAATTGCAGGATCAATGTCGACAACCGTGAACCGGGCTTCAGGATATCTTTCAGCCATGTAACCAGGCAGGGAAAAGGCCCCCGCACCCAGAAAAAGCAGCTCCCGTGGCGGCCGCTCCGCATCAACCATCAGGGGCCAATATTTGAGATATTCGAAAGCCAGATCACCCGTATCGAGGTCACGCCCGCCTTCGTACGTGGAGTTGAGTTTCAGATACCGGAAACCTTCCTCCTCGATGACATCAATCCGGTGATAAAACGAATGTTGCCGGTGGATCACATTCCATGCGGGGGCCGCCTCCGGGGTCGCAGCCAGACCGAGCCCCGCCAGTGCGATGACCACCATCACTGCACGCAAGGCGGCCGGTTTCCTGCCTGCCACGAATCCAGCCGCCCCTATGAGAAGCGGTATGGCGGCTGCAATCCAGAAGGTTGTCCGAATACCCAGAGTCGGCATGAACCACCAGCCGCCCGAAATGGCACCGGCAATGGAACCGAGTGTGGAGGCGCTACCCACAATCCCCGCCCGGCGCCCGAGGCTTTCGCCACTTTCAAAAACGAGCCGGACTGCAAAGGGCCAGCTCATGGATAGAACAAAGCATGAAGGCGCAAACAGAAGAAGGCACATTTTCAGTGTGCCCATCGCAGGGGATAAACGTGACAGGTCTTCGGAAAGTGTTATCCGCGCAACCGGCGGGATGAGGGCCGCCAGCAACCCACCCGCAAAAATAACACTAAAATACACCGGTGGCTCAGGACGCCGGTCCGCCAGAACGCCGCCGGCCACATAACCTGCCGCCATTGCACCAAGCACAACCGCAATCGTCGTCGACCACGTATAAAGCGAATCACCCAGATACGGGGCGAGAAGCCTCGGCCCGGCAACCTCTATCAGAAGCACCGAAAACCCGGTGAAAAACGATGCCAAAACCAGCAGCCAGATGGGAATACGGAAATCCTGCGGGGATCCGGACACCACTTCCGGGTTCTCATTGGCTACCCGGCTTTTGCGCTGCCGTTTCATCTGCCTAGCCGTACCCCTGAACTCATGCCGATCACGGCGTTGTTCCCATGAAGCTGTCCTTGCGCCTTTCAATCAGGAAAAACCGCAGATCATTGGACCGCTCGGCTTCAATCAGGAACCGGTCGACCTTTTCTACCTGCTTCAGGGCGGTCTTGAGGTCCTCAATGGAAAGGATTTTCGTTCCTTCCACGGTTCTGATCACGTCGCCATTCATTATTCCAACCTCATCAGCCGGACTGCCACGAATGACATAGGAGACAATCGCCCCGCTATGGTCGCCAAGTTTCCGGGAGAGCATCACTTCAGTCGTGATTTCCTGGGCAAAAAATCCATACGGAGTCTCAACGGTCGCAGGTTTAACCTTCGGCTGGGTGCCGACAGTAAGGGTCACCGAGAGCGGCTTCCCGGACCGGATCAGGTCCATGGTCACGTTCTGGCCAGGGTTGGTGTCAGCCACGAGTCTCACAAATGAAGAGACGTCCGCCTCGTCAGGTACATCGACATCTTTCCCGTTGAACCGGGTGACAACATCACCAGGTTTTACGCCTGCCTTTTCAGCAGGGCTCCCTGCCACCACCCTGTTTACCACAACCCCGGTTTCCCCCTGGATATTCCAGTAGGAGGCCAGCTTCCGTGTCAGCGGCTGAAAACTCACCCCAAGCCAGCCACGGCTGATCGCTCCCCGTTCGGAAATGTTCCGGTAAACGCGGAGGGCTGTTTCGATGGGAATAGTCAGGCCAATGCCGCGCCCTGCCGCAATGGAGTTGATGCCAATAACCTCCCCGTCGAAATTCACCAGCGGTCCGCCAGAGGAGCCTTGGTCAATGAGTGCATCCGTCTGGATGAACTCGTTGATCAGTCCCTTGAACCGGAGGTTCCTGCCCTTCGCCTGCACGATTCCGAAAGACACACTGCCGTCGAGTCCGTATGGGTTTCCGATCGCCAGAACCAGTGCGCCAACCTTCAGGTCCGTTGATTTTCCAAACACGGCCGGACGTATCCGGTCCCGGTATTTGCCGGGGTTGATGCGCAGTACGGCGAAATCCGTCTGAACGTCCTCGCCGAGAACCTCGGCCGGGAAGGTGTCCTTGATGCCGGGAATGGTGATCGTCACCTTGGTGGCATCCTCAACGACGTGCTGATTGGTAAAGACCGTTCCGTCGGCATCTGCAATGATCCCGGAGCCGGACACGATCTGCTGGTCATTGTTCTTGCGCAGGACCGCCTCGATGAAGACAACTGACGGCGTCACTCGCTCGGCGACACGGATGATGTCGCCCTCCAGGTCCCTCAGTGCCTTGGAGGTTTTCGCCTGCCCCGGAACCGGCAGGAGTCCTGCAACTGCCAGAAAAAGTGCAGCCGCCCAGATCAGGCGGCAGGTTTTTCGTAGCCGAGCCGGTGGCTGATCAGCCGGGCGGTCTCGATCACGGCCGGTGCTAGCTCCCGCTGGATCCGGTCGTCGGTCATCCGCGAGCTGGGCCCCGACAGCGTAATCGCCCCCACGGGATGCCGGGTGTAGTCGAAAATCGGAACGGCCACGCATTTCACGCCCTCTTCATACTCTTCGTTATCAGTGGCGTAACCGCAGGCACGGACCCGGTTCAAGTGCTCGACCAGCGCAGTCCGGTCCATGATCGTGCGCGACGTGAAGGCGGTGAGGGCAGCCACCGGCAGGATGCGCTTGATCTCATCCTCGCTGCTGTGGGCGAGAAGTGCCTTGCCCACCGCCGTGCAATGAACGGGCAGCCGGAGACCCACGCGGGGAACGACCCGGATCACCTGTCCCGATTCGACCACGTCCAGGTAAACCATCTGTCCCTCCCGGAGGATGGCGACATAGGCGGTTTCGTTGGTCTTGTGGACAAGGGATTCCAGCAGGGGACGGGCCGTCTGGACAAGACCTGACTGCTGGATGAAGGTCTGACCCAGTTCGAGCGCCTTGATGCCGAGCCGGTAGTTTCCGGAAACAGGACTCTGCTCGATGTATCCGTGGTGTTCGAGGGTGGCGAGCAGCCGGAAGACATTGTTCTTGTGGAGCTTCAGGCGCTTGGCCAGTTCCGTTACGCCCAGTTCGTCGCTATCGGCCGACTTGAACTCCTCCAGAAGGTCCAGCGCATGCGAAACGGCCTGAATGGTGTAATCGGATTTTTGACGCTTCATCTGGGTTCTCGGAGTGTCAGGGGTTCGGGAACCTGCACCGAACGCAACGGGACTATCATGGCAGCCTTCGACCCGATGCGTCAATCCATGACGCAAAATGTTACTCAAGAAATAAGTTCCTTAAGTGCGCTAAATTACTTACGAATCCGAACATAATCCTCCGTGCTCTGAAATGATTGAAACGGGTATTCGTGTCTAAACGTGTTTTGACCACGCCAACCGGCACGACGTTCTGTGTTTCCTGTGCTTTTGTGTGTTTGGTCCCCCTCCTTGGCCGCTTGGCGGCCGATCCCTCTCCTCCTGAATGGGGAAGGAAATAAATTCACCTCTCCCGATTAGCGGGAGAGGTGAAAGAGGCGAGGGGCAGATGAAATTTGACATAATATGGCCGGATTTCGTGTCGAAGCGTGTCGAAGCGTGTCGAGCCGTGTTGAAGCGGGTTCAGTGGTGACTCCTGCCGGCAGCGTTGTGTGTTTTTCTGTGTTAATTAATCAAAACCTGTAGCCCACCATCCCCATTCGCTTGGAAATAACTCTAACCACGGAAACGACGGAACCAAGTGGATGGGCTCATCGCCAAGCATCTGGTTACCCAGTGGCGGAATCCGGCTGAAAGCACGGGATACCGGGCCGGAAAAATCACGCTGGCATCTGGGGTGCCGCCGCTAGCTGTCGATGCGGATCAGGTGGGGTGGTGAGAGCAGGAACGGTTCGCACTTCAGCGCGTCGAGGGCCTTCATGAGGCGGCCCTCCTCAACCGGGTGGGTGATCATGACAATTTCCACGGGCTGCGCGGTGTTTTCGCCGTCCGACTGGACCATCCGGGAAATCGATATGCCGTTCCGGCCGAGCGCCTGGGTCAGCGCCGCGAGCACACCGGCCTCGTCCCTCACCTCGAACCGCAAAAAGTACCCGGACGGAATCTCTGACAGGTCCGCGGCTTCGCCCCTTGCCAGCCGGTTGAACCCGAAAACCGGCACACGCCCCTTCGCACTCATACCGCGTACGGATTCCAGAATGTCTCCCAGCACCGCGGTCGCCGTGGCACCGCCGCCGGCACCCGCGCCGAAGTAGACCGTTGTCCCGAGGTTCTCGCTCTCGACGAGGACAGCGTTCATGGGGCCTTCCACGTGAGAGAGCAGCGACTTCTTGCTCACCAGCACCGGTTCCACCCGGGCCGCCACCCTGTTGTCGCCATAGCGGGCCCCGATCCCGAGCAGCCGGATCGAATAGCCGAAATCCCGGGCATACCGGATATCCCGGAGCGCAATGGAGGAGATCCCCGACGCCTGGATCTCCTCCGGCTTCAGACGGATTCCGAAGGCGACCATGAGCAGTACGCACAGCTTGTGGGCAGCATCAATACCGTCGATGTCGAAGGAAGGGTCGGCCTCCGCATATCCCAGCCGCTGCGCCTCGGCGAGAACCGGCGGGAACTCCACCCCGCGCTGGTCCATCTCCGTGAGGATATAGTTGCAGGTGCCATTAATGATTCCCTTGACCCGGAGAACCCGGTCCCCGGCGAGCCCCTCGCGGAGAGCCCGGATAATGGGAATGCCGCCGGCAACACTCGCCTCGAACAGGAAGTCCGCACCTCCCTGCCCGGCGGCAGCGAGTATCTCCTCCGCATGGTGTGCGATCAGTGCCTTGTTGGCGGAGACGACCGTTTTGCCCTTACGCAGCGCCCCGGTAACGAGATCCTTCGCCACGGTAGTGCCGCCGATCAGTTCCACCACCACCTGCACTTCGGGATCATCAACCACGGCCTTTCCGTCGGCTGAAACCCGGCAGCCCGGGGGCAGGCTCACAAACTTCTCGCCCCGTGCAACACCGCGGTCGGCCACATGCACGAGTTTCACTGCCGCGCGGAGCTTGTCAGAAAAGGCCTCGCCATTTCCGCCAGAAAGAACTTCAGCGGTTTTCCCGCCCACCGTTCCGAGCCCGATGATTCCGATGCCGATGGTCATACTTTCCCCTTCGGGGGGCGCCGGCCCTGGCCTTTTGCGGCGCTCTTCTGGGCACCTCTCCCTGGGGCGCGATCTGCTTTCGCTTTTGTTTCAGCGGCGGACATGGCTTCCGGCGCGGAATCAAGAAGTGCCTGCTTGATGTTCCGGCAGGCTTGCACAATCCGGTTGTGGTTCTCGATCAGGGCGAACCGGACGTGGCTGTCACCGTTCTGCCCGAACCCGATGCCCGGAGCCACGGCGACATTGGCATCGCGCACCAGCATCTTGGAAAACTCCAGCGATCCCATTGCCTGGTGACTCTCCGGTATCGGGGCCCAGAGGAACATGGTCGCCTTCGGCGCCTCCACGGGCCAGCCGGCACGGTTCAGGTTGCTGACCATCCAGTCACGGCGCTGCAAGTAGAGCTGGCGGACTTCCTCGATCACCGAAGCTGGACTCCGCAGTGCCGCTACTGCGGCGATCTGGATCGGCTGGAACATGCCGTAGTCCAGATAGCTCTTCATCCGCGCAAGGGCGCCAATGATCTGCTTGTTGCCCGCCAGGAAACCGACGCGCCATCCGGGCATGTGATAGCTCTTGGACAGGGTGAACGACTCCACGCACCTTTCCTTGGCACCCGGCACCTGCAGGATGGACGGAGCGCGATAGCCATCAAAGACGAGATCCGCGTAGGCAAGATCATGCACGACCCACAGGTCATGCCGGTTTGCAAGCTCGACAATTTCCTCAAGGAACCCGAGATCACAGACATGGGTCGTCGGATTGGCTGGGAAGCTGACAATGATCCCCTTGGGCTTCGGCCCCGATTTCTGGGCAAGCCGTTCCTTGATGCGCTCAAGAAAATCCTCGGTCGTGTTCAGCGGGATATCAATCGACTGGCCACCGGTGATGATTACTGCCCACTTGTGGATCGGGTAGCAGGGGTCCGGCACCAGTACCGCGTCCCGCTCGTTCGGGTTGATGATCGCCAGCATCAGATGCGCGAGACCTTCTTTTGATCCGATCACGGCGATAGCCTCGGTGGCGGGATCAATCCGGACATCAAACTTGTCCGCATACCAGTCACTGACGGCGAGCCGGAAACCCTTGATGCCGACCGACTGGGAATAGCGGTGATTGCGGCCGTTGTGGGCGGCCTCGATCAGCTTGTCCACGATATGTTTCGGGGTCTGGTGATCCGGATTTCCCATGCCGAAATCAACCACATCCTCGCCGCGGGCCCGGGCCTGGTCACGGAGTTTCGTGACTTCCGCAAGGATGTAGGGTGGTAACAGGCCGATTCGGTAGAAGTTGAAGTCCATGTACGTAACCGGATGGGATAGATAACCGCGCTACGGGAAATCAAATCCCCGGGCGGTTCAGCTGAAGAATTTCCCCCTGATTACAGTCAGTTGGGTGCCAGAGATCCCTCCGAAACCTGCATCCTGGCCCCCAAAAGCATGAGAAGCGCTGACAGGCAGGTGATGATCAGCCCCACGTCAACGGACCAGGGCTCGTACCGGAACTCAAGCTCCATGTTCCCGGCGGGTGTCCAGGCGGCCAGCTGGAATCCGTTGGCGGTGAATGTATCGACCCTCTGACCATCAAGATATGCATTCCAGCCGCTATCAAAATTGTCCCTCAGAATCACTGGTCCGGGAGTCTGCCGCTCAACCCGGACCGCTCGTACTTCCGGTGTCCACCGGTGTACCTGCAACAAGGCCGGCTCGCTTTCGCCTGTCGGAACCTGTGCCGGGACTCCCTCCTTCAGATCCCCAATGATCTCAAACGCACCGGGACTCCAGACAGGACTTTTCAGAACAGACCGGAGTTCATCCAGGCCAGGGGCCACCAGCCATCGCCGCGGCGCCCGCACCGCACCAGAACCCTCCGTCGAGCAGATCCACATGCCCGTGGACTCAACCGGATCTGCACAGTTCCATGCGTTGCCGGGACTCTCGCCATTCTTCAGAACTGCATACTCAACCCCCTGAAGCTGCATCATCTCCACGAGGCGAAGCTCACGCCGGGCCAAATAGCGCCGCAACGGTTCAGCGGAGCCATATCCATCAGGAGTTGCAAAGGAATAAAGCATGGCGAGGTTCTGCCGGGCGACCGACCAGTACTGGGCAGATGGAGAATAGGCTTCCCGCCCGGTCTGGAGGCCTTTCACCTCGCGGGAAATAACAAGCGGCGGAACCGGGCTGCCTTCCGGGAGCCTGCGCTCCAGCGCCTCAACAAGCTCCGGCTTCTCCGGGAACAGGGAACGATCGGCCGTTCTCAGCGCCTGACGGTTCAGGAACCATATCTCCAGCGAAAGTGCCAGCGACATGGCCGCCAAAGCGGCCGTCCGGTATTTCCCTAGAATCCTGACGAACACGGCCAGAAGTACGGCCACGCAGAGCGCAATCTGAAACTGCTTCTGGGCATGGGCGATCATGGCGGGCTGTGTCGTGACACCGAACCATCCGAGCAGGGCCCCGCAGACGCCTGTGATTATCGCGGGAGCCGCGAGAACATACGCGAGCGATGGGGCCCACTTTCTGATGACCTTCCCAAAAACGCCCGGCTCGCAGCCGCGAACAGCGACATTCGCCCAGTGACCGAGCACCCGCACCGAAACGATGGCGAGCGAAATGGACAGAGGGACCAGCATCCGCTCCGGGTAACGGAAACCGGACCAGCCCGGCATCGCCGTCCGCAGGAAGTGCCAGACCGGAAGATTCTCTCCGCACGCGACCAGCAGGCAGATCACGGCACCGATCAATGCCCGGAGTGTGACCGGATCCCGGCGGACAAGAAATATCCCCGGCACCAGACAGACAACCGCCAGAATCCCCGGCGCGCCGTTGGTGAAATAAAACGGCTGGTTCTCAAAGTTCACCGGTCTGGCGAAATCCCGGTAGTTGACCTGTACGTCCCCGCCCGCACTGAAAAGGCCCGGCGCAAACCAGTCCAGAATACGTGCCGGATGCCACGACCAGACCTGCGAGGCTGCTTCCGTGTTGGACAGCAGGCGGTCGGACTCGAAACCAAAAACTACCGCGGGGAGAAGCACAGCGGCAGCGAGACCTGCGCCGGCAACAAAGGAGAGGCAGCACAGGGACAGACGGACCCTTCCGTCCCCTGACCGCAGTTCCCACGGCCGCGCCAGAACCAGTGCCACGAGACCGAAAACATAAACTGTCTGTATATCTCCTGTCGTGACCAGCAGAGCGACCCACAGGGCAAGCCTGACCGATGTGCGCCGGCACGGATTTTCAACCAGGTCCATAACCGCTGCACCGGCCCAGCCGATCCATGCGAAGGCGCAGAGGAACTGGAGCCCCCATGACAGCTCCAGTGCGATTCCGCCGTACGTCAGTGCGGCAGAGACCGCCAGCGGGAACAGCCGGGGATACCGGCCGTCATCATTCACCGAGAGACGACTCAGCAGCCTGAAATATCCCAGATGGGCAACGAGATAGTGCAGGCCCACGAAAATGCCATACGCATGAACCGGGTGAAACCGGACGGTGAGCAGAAAAATGGCGTTTCCGGGATACATTACGGCCTGGACCGGATCGGCCCAGAACGGGAGTCCGCCAAGGATTCGGTCGTTCCAGAGGGGAATCTCGCCGGACAGCAGCCGCTCCACGAGCCAGCGGCGGTTCGGGACATAGTTCAGAAGCACATCCCTGTAATACAGAAAGTTCCGGCCCAGATAGACCGGCGCGAATATGACCGCATTGAGGACAACGATAACCGCAGGTACCAGTGCCCTGCTCCGCGCCGTTTCTTCCGGGGGCCTTTGCGGCGTTTCCAAGATCACGCTACTCCGCCCAGTTCGATCCTGCCCTTCCACCGTTCCAGAAGGTGAGCCCGGAGCCGGGCATGTTCCGGCAGCGACAGGCGGGGATCCGACGCAAGAAGCCGCTCGGCCACGATCCGGCATTTCTGGAGGAGCTCAAAATCCCTGACGAGGTTCAAGACCCGGAACTCCGGCAATCCCGACTGGCGGGTGCCCATGAACTCTCCGGGGCCCCTGATTTCAAGATCCGCCTCGGCGATCTTGAACCCGTCACTGGATTCCTCCAGCACCCTGAGCCTCCTGAAGGACTCCGTGGATATTCTGGGGGATACCGCGAGGAAGCAATAACTCTGCGCGGCACCACGCCCGACTCGGCCCCGGAGCTGGTGGATCTGGGCCAGCCCGAACCGCTCCGCATGCTCGATCACCATGACCGTCGCGTTGGGCACATCAATACCCACCTCAATGACTGTTGTGGAGACCAGCACCTGTGTTCTTGCCGTCCGGAAGGCATCCAGAGCCGCATCTTTTTCGGCCGGTTTCATCTTGCCGTGCAACAGCCCTACCCTGCAGCCCGGAATATGCCTCTCGGCAATATCCCTCGTGGCACGCTCGGCGTCCTTGAGGTCCATCAACTCCGATTCAGACACGAGCGGATAGACAACGTAGGCCTGCCGGCCGTCGCCGAGCTGGCGGGCCACCGCGTCCCACAGCTTTTTTTCCTCGCCGGCCCGTACGATTCTGGTGGCGACCGGCTTCCTCCCTGGCGGAAGCTCGTCCAGCACGGAAATCGAGAGATCCCCATAGACGGTCAGCGCCAGTGTCCGGGGGATCGGTGTCGCAGTCATCACCAGAACATCGGGCATGCGACCCTTTTTTAG
>CAZSFB010000034.1:0-13767 GCA_964606035.1 uncultured bacterium
GGAAGCCTCCAGAAAAAACCTCCCGATGATATCGCGGGCGACGGTCTACAACACGCTGAATCTGCTTGTCGATAATGGGCTTCTCAAACAGCTAATTCTTTCGGAAGGCAAGGTGGTTTTTGATCCAATGACCGCCCCGCATCACCACTTTATCGACGAGGGTACCGGGCGGATATACGATATTCCCTGGAACTCACTGGAGGTCCGGAATGTGAGTCAACTGAAAGGGCTGGAGGTTCATGAATACCAGGTCGTGCTCAGGGGCCGAAAGGACCGGACCCGGATCTGAATTTATTTTTTAACCCATAGCTAGACGATGTCTATTTTTAGAATAAGGAGAAACCATAATATGGCAAAGCAAAAAACCCCCGAAAATCTGGAGGCGGCATTTGCCGGAGAGTCCATGGCCAACCGGAAATACCTCTATTTCGCCAAGGTCGCCCGCGAGAAAGGCAACGAGGAGGTTGCAAAACTGTTCGAGGACACCGCGGCGCAGGAAACCCACCATGCCTTCGGGCACCTCGAACTGCTTTACCCTTCTGCAAGGCTGACTGTCGCTGAACTGCTGCGGATTGCGATGGAGGGCGAACTGTACGAATCAAACCAGATGTATCCGGAGTTTGAACGCATTGCCCATGATGAAAAGGCCAGTTCTGCGGCAGCGGAGTTCGCCGAACAACGGCAAGAATCGGTTGAGCATGCGAACCTCTTTCGTGATGCACTCGAAAAGGCAGAAAAACGGTTCGGGGCACTGACCAAAGTGGAGGCCCGGCACGCTGCCCGCTACAGGGCCGCGCTCGAAAATGTCCACTCCCAAGGAGACAGGCAGTGAAAAGATACCAGTGTATCGTTTGTGGATATGTCTATGATCCAGCAGCCGGGGATCCCGACGCCGGCATCATATCTGGAACCCCGTTTGAGGATATTCCGGATGACTGGGTTTGCCCTGAGTGCGGAGTGAGCAAGGCTGACTTCGAGCCCGTCAATGGTTAAAACGCACGACTCCCCCGGCTCTACTCCATTAGAGCCGGGGGTTTTATCCCATCTTCATCCGGGTCTAAGCTGTACCCAACATCGCGTTAGTTGAGGAATATATGCCGAAACCCCAGACCGCTATCATCCCCGAGCCAGGTCCTTATGCACTTTTCCTCGTACTGAAAGTGAAACGTCCCGCAAAAGACGGCCGCCCTATACTCGGAGAGATCGCCAGACGCCTGGAGCAGCTAACACCAGAAGATCGGGCCGCCAGACTTCTTGGCTCCGTTGCCATCGGCTATGACTTCTGGAAAAAGGCCGGCCTTGGCAACCGGCCAAAGTATCTGAGACCGTTTAGCCCCATTGGGGCGGGGAAACGGAAGGCTCCGGCCACACATGGCGACCTTCTGGTTCATCTGGTTTCCAAACGCCATGATCTGAATTTCAGGCTGGCCAGCGAGATTGTCGCCGGCGGGAGGATCTCCGTCATGACCGAAATCCACGGCTTCCGTTACCTGGATGCCAGGGATCTGACAGGTTTCATTGACGGAACGGAGAATCCCAAAGGCAGCCGGGAGCGCTCTGAGGCGGCGCTTGTTGGCGATGAAGACCCACATTTTTCTGGCGGCAGCTACGTCTTCACCCAGAAATACATCCACAACCTTGAGGCATGGGGAAAGTTGTCTCAAAAGGCCCAGGAGCGGATTATCGGCCGGACCAAGCCAGCAAGCATTGAGTTGAAGGGGAAACCTGCAACTGCGCATATCAGCCGGGTAGTCATCGAGGAAAATGGCGAAGAGCTGGAGATTGTCCGCCATAGCTTCCCGTATGGGACAACAACCGAAGCCGGTCTCTTTTTCATTGCATATACCAAGAACCCCTCCATACCCGAGAAAATGCTGTCCCGGATGATGGGAGTCAGTGGTGATGGCCAGCACGACCATCTGATGGATTTCACCCGTCCGGTTACCGGCGGGAACTTCTTTGCCCCATCCTTGAACTGGCTCCACTCACGCGTCTAAGAGCACTGCCAGCAACCGGAAGGGGCCACGCACCATGCAAACCGGACTTCATCATGTCGCCTATGCCTGCAAGGACATCGAGACGACACACAAATTTTACAGTGAAGCGCTGGAGCTCAAGCTGATCCACACTGAACTGACGAAGTTTGCCGGAGGCTGGTTCAGGCACATTTTCTACGACCTAGGTAATGGCAATGCCCTTGCATTCTTTGACCTTCACGGTTGCGGGGAAAAGCAGCCCGTGAAGACAGCTGTGTCTACTGATCTCGGCCTTCCGCTCTGGACCAATCACGTTGCCCTGCGCGTTGATTCAACAGAGCAGGAGCGACTCAAGAAAAAATGCAAGGATGCCGGCTACGTCATCGCGGCAGATCATGATCACGGCTGGTGCCGCAGTGTCTATATAATTGATCCCAATGGAATCCTCGTGGAGCTTTGCACTGACACACCCCAGATACCTGTAAACCCGGAACTCGCCCTGAAGCTCATGCGCTCCATTCCCGATGGATTTACGGCCTGAAAACAGGCCGCCGCGGCTAGCAACAACTCCGAAAGGCTGCCGTGCCCGATTTTTCCCCGCTACATTATTCAATCCTTGTGCTGGCGGGCGGAGCCTCGGGGTTTATCAATACCGTCGCAGGAGGAGGTTCTTTCCTCACCCTGCCCGCCCTGATGCTGCTCGGGATGCCGGCTGATGTGGCGAACGCGACGAATCGCCCCTCCGTGCTCGCTCAATCCGTGTCCACAGTTGCCGGGTTCCACGCCGCCGGACGGTTTGATATCCGGGCGGCCGTCTGGATACTTGGAATATCGTCCGCTGGCGTAATGGCCGGAGCCTTTGCGGCAAACTGGATCCCGGCAGACTATCTGAAGCCAATTCTCCTTGGCTCGATGGTGATTATCGCTACGCTCATGTTTTTCAAACCTGATCTTGTGTTGCCGCCAAGGGATGTGCCGGTTCTTACAGTCATGGATCGCCCAATATCGGTGCTTTGGCTTGTCCTGACTGGATTTTATGGCGGGCTCATTCAGGGAGGGATCGGATTTCTGTCGTTGATGGTACTTTGCGGGGTCCTGCACTATGACCTGACCCGTGCAAACGGAATGAAAATAGCCATTTCCGGAATCTCCGGAATTCTCCCTCTTTTGGTTTTCCTGTTCACAGGAAAAATACTTTGGATTCCCGCACTGGTCCTTGCGGTTGCAGCGGTGATTGGATCCCGGATCGGCGTCCGGTTTGCCATTACGGCCAAACAGGAAACCTTACGGGTTATCCTGTTTGTCACAGTTGTGATCGTTACAATCGCGGCCTTCCTCAAAAACTGAGCCAGACCGTTTATAAGCCCCAGACTTCTCCTGTGTTTCACGGGCGGCTTGCTCCAGGATTTCTCGCGATCTGCCACGAGATACGCCGAGAAGCATTACAGCTGCTGAGTAAACCATGGAAGGCACCAATGCCTCAGTATCAATATTTCCGGAATACCAGCCAAAACAACATGCAATTATGTGGGTGGCGATCTGGATCGCGATTCTTTTTGGGTCCACCCATGACTCGATCTGTCCGTCCGACTGCATCTCCGTGATGACCGACGCTATGTCCCTGGCCAGCATTTCCGCCATCTGCTCGGTGGCGGCATTTTTACCCCCGCTGGCGATGACCAAGCCGATAATTTCCCTCGAATAACCAGAAAGCCTGAGAGTCTGCACGCCACACGCAGTGACAATTCCAATATATTTTTCAACAGCCTTGGTGGTATTGCCGAATGTCACATCTGCCAGTATGCGGCTGAACTGGTCTTCCATAGCGCGGGCTAGAATGGTCTCTTTGTCGCCGCAGAGTTTATATAATGTGGGAACAGAAACCTGACTGGCTTCAGCGAGATCGCGCATATTCACGTTATCAAGACCCCGCTCGGCAATCATTCGCCTGACGGACTCCAGAATCTGTTCCGTACGAAGACGGCGCCGTGCAGCAGCGAGGTTTGCCGGATCTTCCATAATGTGACTTGCAACACTTTTATTTGAAATCCGGTGCTACATCAACTTTGGGCTTGGACCGGAAAGACATAGATGCCCATACCCATATGTCCTGGTGGGCACACGTGATATTTGCTCCTGGCTATCCGTGCTTCTACATGGATACCGCAGGAGCACACATGAACCCCTCTCCCCGTGTACGGATTATTTATCTCGTCGCCGTCGCCATCGGCGTTTTCTTCACGCACGATCTTCGTATCCTGGGAGGAGTTCTCGCCATTCAGATAGCACTCTGGACGGGGGCCGGTTACCCGCCTTTTGAAGCGCTCCGCCTGCTCCGCAAGCTTGCGGTTTTCATGACGTTTGTCCTGCTCTCATTCATATTTTTCCCCGACGGAACCCATGATGCGCGCTGGCGGGAAATTGGTTTCGGGGGATTCAGCTTCAGCCTGTCCATTGCAGGTCTGGAAGATGGCGCAATCATGTGCCTCCGGATTTTTATCGCCATTTATACCTCAATGCTCGTCCGTCGCGGAATCGGGGCTGGACAGTTCGTTGAAGGGCTCCGGGGGGTATTCCTTCCCAAGCCGGTAGCATACGCACTCGACGCAACCCTTCACCTGGTCGAGCCAGAAAAACTTGAAAGAGCGGAACGCGGAAATGGGATGGGTGGTGGCGGTGGTAAAGGCCGAAACCGGAAAGGCCCCGGTCATCTGCTGAAAGATGTCCTGAAGGGGGATGTCAGTTTTTTCATGGATGGGATAGCGGAAAATCTCGCAAAGGGACGTGCCTATGCTGAAGCCAACTACAAGGGCCTGACCAAGGAATATGCGGCCGACATCGGTGTCATCAGTGGAATGACACTGGCCATGCTTTCCATCAAGTGGATCAAGGTCCTGCCCGGTATTCCATTTGCACCGGGGTACAAGGGTGTCCTCCTCATGCCGCTTTATATCCTTGCGGCGGAACTCACCCACACGCGATGGGGCGCGACGATTACAGGTGCCAGCATGGGAGTCGTCTCGTTCCTGATGGGTGATGGGCGGTATGGTATCTTTGAGATTCTGAAACATATCGCTCCAGGACTGATTTTCGATCTGCTTCTTCCCTTTATCCGGGTCAAAGATTCCCGCATCCCCGGTGCCGTTCGGTACGGAGTCGCGGGATTCCTCGCAGGTCTGGGACGCTTCGCGACCATCGTTGCGATTACCCTGATGATGGGAGCTCCCGATGCGTTCTATGCATTTGCGGCACCGCTCGCGCTACTCCATCTCGGTTTTGGGGCGGCGAGCGGACTCGTGACATTTCCGCTGATGAAATCCCTGAGGGTATTCCGGATATCTGCCGGGATTGAAGCTCCAGCTGAAACACAGGCAATTGCCGCAGAACCACCCGGCAATCTCACTGTGGATACAAAAGCCGCCGGAGCACCCGAAACAATTTCAGATACCCCGCGGAGCGCCGGCAGCGGTGGCGGAAGAGGAATGGGTGGTGGCAGGGGCCGTGGACGGGTCCAATGACCGTCTTCAGTCGCTGTAGATGATCGTCCCGACGTGCTCGCCGTTCAGGGCCCTGGTCAGATTCCCCGGCTTCAGCGCGTTGAAAAAATGCAGCTGCTTACAGGAAAGCGACCGTGTCAGGTATGTCAGCACTGAACGTTCAACAATCAGATCATCCAGATCCTTTTCGATCAGTTCCTGGACATGGATCTTCGGGATAAACTTGGCGTTGGGATCCTTTTTAGGATCGCGTTGGTAAAAAGCCCTTCTTCATCCTTTGCGAAGAATGCCGTGGGAGCCCCCAACGCCTCGGCAGCAAGAAACACTCCTGCATCTGTTCTGTTGGGCGGGATACGCGTCCCCTTTGTCGGTTTTTCCCAGTACTCATGGGGTGGCATGCCTGACATGACGGGTATGCAACCCAGCCGGAAATACAGTGGGAGCTTCTCGAAGTCGTCAGGCATGATGTAAACACCGCCATCATTGGCCATCAGCATCTGCAGCATCCGGGCATTCTGCCTTGGAACCGCCCCGCCTATCCGGGCCATCACACCCGTTGGCACTTCCAGATCCAAACCAATCTGATAGGCATGCCGGGCGCGTGTCCCGCCGCCCGCTCCAAGCAGAATCGCATGCTTCTTTGCGCATTCAGCGATTTCCTTGACCAGCGGATAAAGTGCTTCCCGTCCGCGGTCCATGATCGACTGACCGCCGATCTTGATCACCTTTGTGTTAGGTAAAATCGGCCGGATCGGTGCATTTTCCTCATCAATGAGGGCATCAATTACCCTGCGTTCAGGAGACTTGCTCATATTCCCAACTGCTTCTTTCGATAGATTGACAGATGATCAGGGCGCCAGATTTCATGCGTAAATGATGGTTCCGACGTGCTCCCCGTTCAGCGCCTTTTCCAGGTTGCCGGGAACAAGCCCATTGATAATCTGGATTTCACGAACGTGCCGCCCGTTGGCCATGTATTCGAGAACCTTTTCCTCAATGATCAGTTCCGGGTAATCCGCCTTGAGTATTTCCTCGGCAGACGCCCGCGGTATGAACCTGGCGTTCGGGTTCGTGTCAGGATTATCGGTATAGAGTCCGTCCTTGTCCTTGATAAACACCAGACGTTTGACGCCAAGAACATCTGCCGTGAGATAAAGCCCGACGTCCGGGCCATTCATGGGCAGACGCCCCTTGCGTGGCGGTTCCTCCCAGAAGTGATAGGGCGGCATGCAGATGATGATCGGCATGATCCCGACCTTCATATAGATAGGTAGCTCGGGGAAATGCTCACGGCACATGCCGACTCCGCCGTGCGCTGACAGGAGGGCCTGCAAGAACGCCTGGTTCTGCTCTTCGACAGCACCGGCAATCTGGGCAAGGCCTCCGGTTGGCAGCCCCAGATCCAGCCCCACACTCATGGTGTGCCTCATCCGGGTTCCGCCAGATACGCCGATAATCAGCTGGTGCTTGTCCTTGATCCGGACAATTTCCTGGCAAAGTGGAACTACTGCCGCCTTGCCCCGGTCCATAATCGAATGGCCACCAATGCCAATAATGTTGGCATCAGGAAGCAGCTGGATCTCACGTTCAGGTTCGGTGCCGGCCAATAGCTTCTTATCGAGCAGGGATTCCCTCATAAACCGGCTAACGATGTGGGTTCGGTTCAGGCTCCCCTCTTTAATGATATCTGCCATAAAATCTCGCTAAACTCTTTCAGTTACCCGGGCTTTCGGGTGGGCAGGGACGCTAAAAGGCATAGCGGAGGGAATCAACACCCCCATCCATGAATATGACCGCATACTGAGTGTAGAAAAGTTACTTCTGACCCGCTTTTCGGGACTTCCCCTTCGGATTTCGCGAACTCGCCTTTTTCTGTTTTGCATGAGGGTTGAGGGTGGTGTCCTTCTTGATCTTGCTGGCCGCCGCGCGTTTCCCGTGACTCTTTTTCGGGGCTTTGCTGGCCTCTGAACTCTTGCGGATGAATACGGATTTACCGGACATATGCTCTCCCATCGGCAGGAATAATCACTAAAACAATGACATGGCAACAATAGAATAGTAACGCAAGCAGCGGACTGACAAATATCAGTGGACGTGCAACCATGACCGAGTGAACAGGGCCGGTTTTCCGCAAAATCTGCGACAGTGGCTGAATCTCGCCACTGACTGGCTTTTGCCACCTCGATGCCCGCTCTGTAAATCAGCCATTGGCAACCCGAAATCGGCGGTCTGTCAGACCTGCTTCAGACAGTTAAAAAAAGTCGAAGAGCCGTGGTGCCCGCAATGCGGTGAACCCTATATGCATGCCGTGGCCGCAATCGACCGGTCCGTGGGGAATCATCTCTGTTCCAGATGCAGGACAGTTCCGCCATCTTTCGATCAGGTTCGCTCCTTGTTTCGGTTTGCCGGACTTATGCAGAGCAGCATAAACCGCCTGAAGTTTGGCGGTGATCTGGCGGTGCTTGATGCCCTCGAAAGGCTGTTTGCAGATGGTTTTAGTGACTCGGTCGGCAGAGGCGATTCCCTCGTCTGCGTACCGCCGGC
Source organism: uncultured bacterium (assembly GCA_964606035.1). Classification (GTDB taxonomy): domain Bacteria; phylum JAGRBM01; class JAGRBM01; order JAGRBM01; family JAHCIT01; genus CAZMGV01. The sequence goes on from CAZSFB010000034.1 coordinate 8,018, forward strand.
ACCCGGCAAGCTCCGGGAACGCGGCTTTGACCTTGCTTACCGGCTGGGCTCCCGGCTTTCCCGTCATTCCGGAGCCCGCATTGATTCTGGCCTGCTGCTATGCACCGGAACAGGAGTTGAACAGGCGGGGCTGAGGTTTGCTGACCGGGAAAAGAATGCCTACACAAGGTTCCGAGCAGGGGGACGAACCCCCAAAGCCACGAACCGCTACATACTAATAGATGACGTATGCACTACCACGGCGACACTGAGAAGGTGTGCCGATATCCTGAAGTCCGGAGGAGCGGCACAAATAACCGCCCTGACGCTTGCCAGGACTGTAATGGATCCATGACAGGGGATCCGGAAGCTACCGTGATCCTGTGATTTCTATAGGAAATGAATTTTCAGCCGCATACTGCATCACGTTAAGCGCGATTGTCTTATCGACGCCGATGGCCTTGGCGGTTTCGTTGTTCAGCGTAACCATCAGCTTTTCCGGCGCCGCAATGGTGATAAGTCCCGGGTCGGCACCGCCAAGAATGCGGTTGGACATTTCCCCCACCTTGCGTCCGATATCCGTAAGGTCCGGCGAAAGACCGACAAGTGCCCCGGCGGTCACAAAGGATTTTTCAAAGACAAAGAAAGGGATCTTTCGGTCAAGAGTGAATTTGAGAATCAGCTTTAGCGTATCCCCACGAACAACAGTCTTGTCAGGAACCAACCAGAGGGCGTCGATGCCGCCTTCAAATTTCCGGAGGGCATTCCCAAGTTCATTTGGGTCGTCAACCCGCACAGGAAGTATCTCGAACCCCTGCGAAGGAGCAATGAATTTCGCCTGCTCAATCAGGTCACCGGTATTTTTAGGGTCGTAAAGCACTCCGACCTTCTGGATCTTGGGTACGACACTCTTGAAAGTCACCAGCTGGGACTTCACCGGCACGTCCAGTGAAATACCTGTCATGTTCTTGGTCTTGAGGTCTTCCCGCTGCGGGTTCGTCACCATTGAGAACACCACAGGAACATCCTTCACGTTATCGCGGCAGAGCCGCGAAGCCCCCTGCCCGATTGCTACAATCAGGTCGGGTTTATCACCGCTTTTCAGCAGCCTGTCGAGGATTGTCTTCCCCTGGTTGTCGTCCTTGTTCATATCGTAGGGCTCGATGTCAGCCTTCAGATGGGTCCGTATGCCTTCAACAACCCTGTCATAACGCTCGATTTTCTCGGTCATGATCAAAGCGACACGTTTGGTCGATACATACTGCGGTTTTTCAGGTGAACCGAACAGGACGAACTCCTCTGCCTTCCGGTTTACAGCCGAAATGTAGTATTCGATGCCACCGGCAGTGACCGATTTGGCGTCGATTTCGGCCCTGTAGTTCCCCCCCTTGATCTTCTGTAGGTAAAGCTGGGAATAGCTCCGGTTTCCAGGGCGACGATAGAAAATCGAAGCGTATTCAAGCTGATCATCCGGGTCGATGGTTACAGATATGGCAAGCGGCTTGTTGCGCTCTGCGAACTCAACGCCACGATGAACGATCGTGAACGGATTCTGTGCATGTGCGGGCACCATCCCCTGCAGCACCGCGACAACCGTGACGCAAAACACAGATCTCCAAAGGCCGACTGATTTCGTCACTGGGATGATTTCCTTCCGATGTCCCTGTTTCGTAAAACTGCTTCTACTTCCGTTCGTGACGCCGTAATCCCACAATGTCACAAAAGTAGAACAACCTGATGAACGGCTGCCCGCCAAGGCAGTTTCAACGACTACACAATATGGAACGGATGAAGTTTGCCGGACTAGTCCAGAATAGTCAACAATATTACCAAGTTAGCAGGTTAAAGGATGTATCCGCATGACGCGCTGCTCCGGCGGCAGTCTAATGCGTTTCCCTGCAACAAACTCTCGTTGATTTATTGCCCTTACTCACGGTAAGAAGACGCTTCAATAGGCGAGAGCATCAGCGGGGATTTCCCAAAAAACGACATGGCCGATACGACATCTCCCGGTTCACGAAACACCATCCCGGTAAGCATCGAAGACGAAATGCGCAATTCCTACATGGCCTATGCCATGTCGGTAATTGTCGGCCGCGCACTTCCGGATGTTCGCGATGGCCTTAAGCCGGTTCACCGGCGAATTCTGTATGCCATGCTTCGGGAAGGCCTGACCACCGATCACAAGCATTCCAAATGCGCTGGCGTTGTCGGAGAAGTACTAAAAAAGTACCACCCTCATGGTGATAGTGCCGTTTACGATGCACTGGTCCGAATGGCTCAAACCTGGAACCTTCGGTATCCCCTGATCGACGGACAGGGGAACTTCGGCTCCGTCGACGGTGATTCCGCCGCAGCATACCGGTATACCGAGTGCAGGCTGACGCCTCTGGCTGAAGCCATGATGGAAGATATCGACCGGGAAACGGTCGATTTTACCCCGAATTTTGACGGCTCGACTGAAGAGCCTCTGGTTCTGCCGACTCGAATTCCCAATCTGCTGATTAACGGATCCGACGGTATTGCCGTTGGAATGGCGACAAAGATTCCCCCGCATAACCTGGGGGAAGTGTGCTCAGCGATAGTGCACCTTATCGACCATCCCGACGCCTCGAACCGGGACCTGATGAAATATGTCAAGGGTCCTGATTTCCCTACGGCCGGTACAATCATGGGACGTGCCGGTATTGATGCCGCCTACGAGACCGGCCGCGGGAAAATTGTGGTCCGGGCCAAAGCCGATTTTGAGGAGGTCCGAAAGGATCGAGAGGCGATCGTCATTACCGAGATCCCTTACCAGGTGAACAAGGCCCGGCTCTGTGAAAAAATAGCTGAGCTGGTTCGGGATAAACGGGTCGAGGGCATTTCAGATATCCGGGATGAGTCTGACCGTACCGGAATGCGGATAGTTATCGAGCTCAAAAAGGACGCCAATGGCGGCGTCGTACTGAACAACCTCTATAAGCATACCCAGTTACAGGAAAGCTACGGGATCATCTTGCTCTGCATTAAAAGCGGACGCCCCTGCTATCTGTCACTTCGGGAGATGCTGCAGGAGTTCATCCGTCACCGGTTCGAAGTCGTCACCCGGAGGACCGGATTTCTGCTCCGGCAGGCCCAGCGACGGGCCCATGTTCTCGAAGGCTTCAAGATAGCGCTCGACAATCTGGACGAAGTGATTGCTCTCATTCGAGCCTCCAAAACTCCGGATCAGGCACACAGCGGCTTGATGGAAAAGTTCGGACTGTCGGATATCCAGGCAAAGGAAATACTGGAGCTCCGTCTTCAGCGCCTCACTGGCATGGAGCGCCAGAAGATTCTGGATGAGCTTGCGGAAGTGCTTAAACTGATTTCCGATCTGGAGGCCATTCTTGCCGACGAGAAAAAAGTTTACTCGATAATCCGCACCGAAACATCGGAAATGATCGAGAAGTTCGGTGACAACCGTCGTACCCAGATCGCTGCGGCTGCTGGAGACATAGACGACGAGGACCTTATTGCCGACGAGCAGATGGTTGTGACCATCTCCCATCAGGGCTACATCAAGCGCAGTTCGACGACCCTGTACCGGTCTCAACGCCGTGGCGGCAAAGGGGTCATTGGAGCCTCCACAAAGGAAGAAGACTTTGTCGAAAATGTATTCGCTGCATCTACCAAGAGTTACCTCCTGGTATTTACTAATCTTGGCCGGATTTACTGGCTAAAGGTGCACGACATCCCGGAGGGCTCGCGCACGGCGAAGGGCAAGGCCATCGTCAATCTGGTTCAGATCAAGGCTGCCGAGGGGGAACGGGTTGCTACGATCCTGCCACTCAGGGATTTCGCAACCGATCAGTATCTGCTTTTCGTCACCCAAAAAGGGACTGTAAAGAAAACCTCTCTGGAAGACTTTTCCCGGCCCCGGCCATCCGGAATCATTGCATTGGGTATTGACGAAGGCGATGAACTGAAAACTGTTCTCGTTTGCGGATCGGGAGATGAAATACTGATCGGCACCCGTCTCGGGATGGCCATTCGCTTTCCGAATGACAAGGTTCGCCCGATGGGCCGGGCTGCGGTCGGTGTCCGTGGAATAGAGCTCGATGACGGTGATGAAGTGGTGGGCGCAGCGAGCGTCAAGCCCGACGATACGGTCCTCACAGTCATGCAAAACGGCTACGGGAAACGTACCGAGGTCAGCGAATACCGGATCACCAACCGGGGCGGGAAAGGCGTAATAAACGCCAAAGTTACGGAAAAGACCGGCCCTGTGGTTTCGGTCGAACGGGTAAAAGACACCGATCAGCTCATGATCATCACCAATCAGGGGACATTGATCCGAATCAAGATTAGCGAAATTAGCATTATTGGCCGCAACACCCAGGGTGTGCGGGTAATTAATGTGGATTCCGGCGAAGCAGTAAGTTCGATCACCCGCGTCTCAGAAGTAAATGACGACACCCCGCAGGTTGAGTCCAATGAACCGGGGAATATTGGGCCCGCGGACATGGATGCAGGAAGCAATGACGGCCAGAACTCCGAACCGGACGAGCCGCCAGAAAGCTGATGGCGGAAGGCCGTTTCTGGTTGTTTCGCTCTTGATTGCCCTGCTTGCAAACGGCTGCGACCATTGGAAGCGGGACATCCAGCTGAGAGAAAAGGCTCAGGCGGCTCTTAGGGCATCAAACCCGGAGGAGGCTGCGGAGCTTTTCTTTAGGGCGTATGAAGTGAACCCGAGAGGACCGGGGGCGGCACGAAATCTTTATGACTATGCTCGCACCGAAGATCTCGAGCTCCAAAGACACCTGTTTGCGGCTGAAGTATACCAGCGACTGGTGACCTCATTTCCATCGGACCCTTTGGCACCGGAGGCACTGGAACGCCTGGCTGCCCTCTATTCTGACCAGTTGGTGAACTACCAGATGGCTATCGACACTCTTGCCCGGATCGCCGATGATTACCCCGGTTTTGGACGGGCAGATCACGCCATCCTCCAGATCGCCCGTGAGCATGAAAAAGCCGGCAATCGCGACCAAGCCACCCTTAAATATGAGCAATTCATCCGCCAGCGCCGCAAGTCGCCATTGATCCCGAGAGCTCACTATCTCCTGGCATCGATCCAGTCCCTACAAGGTAGATATATAGAGGCGCTTCAGAACCTAGAATCTGCCGAAGAAATCATCCTTTCAAACCCGTCTGCCGCACAGTATGAGCCTGCTGAGTTTCTTGACCTTATACGGATTGAAAAAGCACGTGCACTCGAATCTCTCGGAGAGAAAGATCGCGCACTTTCTGCTTACCGGAGTGTTTCTGTCGGATATTCAAGTTATCGGATAATCCGGTCCAGGATCGAGCAATTGGATCAGAAAACTCCTAATGTTCCCTGAACACCTTATCTTTGGCCTGAACGCTCCAGATTTCTGACCGGATCCCTGCCGATTTTCCAGACACGGTAAGTCTCGTCCTGATAAATAATTCTTGCTCGTGGATCAGTAGCAAGCTGCCTGTCAAACGTCTGAAATGCGGGGAGCTTCCACAGGGTGATGTAATTCGCCTTGAACCGGTCGAGAATCTCGCTGACCGGATTCCGAGTGTTCCCAAGTACTATATCGACATACCTAATAAAGAGGTCCCGGTCTTTTGCATAAAAAAACGTCGGGTCCAGAGCGACGAGCGTCGTAAGGTGAGGTGCGAAATAGAAAAGCGATGCCGAATCGGCCCATTGAGCAGTAAAGACTGGCTGTGGCTCAACGATATTACGAGCTACCCATTGCGACATTTTCAATGGCGGT
>CAZSFB010000035.1:0-13211 GCA_964606035.1 uncultured bacterium
GCATACGCATTACCAAAGCGCGGATCATATTTTCTACGTCTTTGGTATATGAAGCGGGATCGTCGGTATCCAATAGGATATGGGACAGCTCTTTTGTGTACAAGAACCGAACCCAACATACGTTCTTTAGGTCAGCCGGGACTCTAATATCAGCGCGATGTGAGCCGGGCTTTCTAATAATAAATGAATCAAGAGCCTTCTTTTCGGTTCTTTTATATTTCCCGAAATCTATCTGTACATTCCAGAACTTAGATACTGCGGCTATAATGGCCAACACATCTTTTTCCATGTGTTCGCCACGCGTAGATTCAGGGGAATATTCCACTAATGGAATATCCCCTACGCGGTTATAAAACCCTCGGGCGACCACACATGCTCGCCGGATATATTTTTCGTATTGGGACAAACGGTAGGTTTATTCAGCGCAGATAGGGGGCCAACTCGGGCCAAGTCCGTGATCCGCTTCCTTGGGCGATTCCATCATCTGATTGAAATCGGCAAATACGTCCTCTGCCGTAGTATGGTAGCCAGCCACGCGGACGGAGAACTTGAAATCAACGGATTCTTCTTTTCGCATCGCTGCGACCGTCTCTTTCAATTTTTCTTCGTGCTTTTCCATTTCTTTGGTGTCCCTGTCTCGCCTCCCGTGTTCTCTGTACACACGGGTCTCCTGTGAATCGTCATCCCTTCTATATACCCCTAGGGGCCTATGAGTCAACGGCATTTTTCGCCGGACCCATTGTAATTATTGATGTTTTTTAGTCAATAACGTGACAAACCTCACCTCTGTCACGATGACATACTGTATACAAAAACGAGATTATGGTTGGATTAAATAGCTAGAATTATTGGGCAAAAATAATTCTTGACGGTGGCTATACGCTCAAGCATAATAGTCAGTATGAACAGGTTGACCACAGAGAAGCGCACCCAAGTTGTAGCGGCATTGGTTGAGGGCAACAGCATCCGGGCCACGGTCCGCATGACCGGGGTTGCCAAGAATACCGTGGTGAAGCTGCTGGCCGACCTTGGGGCCGCTTGCTCCGCTTTCCATGACCGCACCGTCCGCAACGTGAACAGCAAGGTTCTGGAGTGCGATGAAATCTGGTCCTTTGTCGGGGCGAAGAAGCAGAACACGCCGTCCGGCCAGAACATGCCCGGTATCGGCGACGTGTGGACGTGGACGGCGCTGGATGCGGACAGCAAGCTCATGGTGTCGTGGCTCGTGGGGAACCGGGACGCGGAATACGCCCATGCCTTCATGTATGACCTTGCAGACCGGGTTTCGGGCCGCGTCCAGATCACCACGGATGGCCTCAATCTCTACATCGGGGCGGTCAACAAGGCTTTCGGTTTCGACGTGGATTTTGCCCAACTTGTGAAGCACTATGGTCCGGCTCCGGTCCCGGCTGAACGGACCTACTCCATGCCGAAGTGCAACGGAGCGAGCAAGCACGTGATCTCCGGCGACCCGGACCCGGAGCGGATTTCAACCAGCTACGTTGAACGCCAGAACCTGACCATGCGGATGCAGATGCGGCGCTTTACCCGGCTCACCAATGCGTTCAGCAAGAAGCTGACGAACCATGAGCACGCGGTGGCGCTCCACTTCACCCACTACAACTTCTGCCGAGTGCATCAGACGCTTCGGGTTACTCCGGCGATGGAAGCCGGTATATCTGACCACGTTTGGACTATCGCGGAACTGGTCGGGCTTTTGGATGCTTAATCTTCAAACTGACCCACTACCTGCCATCGCCGGGGTTTGACCCTTCCGCCTGATGGAGTATGAATAGGCACCCAGCCGTGCGGACCATCGAGGGCTCGACACCGTCGCGGCGGAATTCTCCCTGCCATGGCCAAAAAGAAGAAAGATGCAACCGCGACACCCGCCGCGAAACCCCGGAAGATCACCCCCGAGGGGAAGAAGATGCTGTCGGAAATGACGGCCAAGACGAAGGTTATCTACGACACAGTCCTCAAGAACCGCCCACCGAAGATGAAGTTCCCCTTGCGGTCGCTGTCGAACGTGAATTTCGACCGCAAGAAGGGGCACTTCGTCATGAAGGGCAAGCAGATCGAGCGGACCATGACGGTCAACACGATCAAGACCTTCGCCCAGACGCTGCGGATGCTGGCACTTTCCAAGGAGCTGATCGAGACCCGGGATTTCGCGACCAAGAGGGATGCCTACTACCAGACGAAGAACTGGGGCGAGGCAGGCTGCCATGAACAGTCCGAGTCGGACATGATCATGGATGACCTGGAAGGGCTGTTCGGGGTGAACAAGGAGCAGCTCGGTTTCCGGCCGGACGAGCACGGCGGCAGCGTGAGCGGCCTGTTAACCGTCATCGAGACGGACATCGACACCGGCCGGCAGAACCGCATCGACTGTACGCAGTTCATCAAGGGTTCCTATGCGATTCCGAGCTCGGTGGAAGACCTCGAGTTCGAGTCGAACGCGAAGTTTGTCCTCGCCATTGAGACCTCCGGTATGTTCGAACGCCTGAACGAGCACAAGTTCTGGCAGACCTCGAAGTGCATTCTCGTGTCCATGCAGGGAGTGCCGTCCCGGTCGGTCCGGCGGTTCGTCCGGCGCGTGGCCGACAAGTTCAAGCTGCCGGTCTATGTGTTCACTGACGGTGATCCCTATGGCTACGCGAATATCTACCGGACGCTCAAGGTGGGTTCCGGTAACAATGCGCACCTGAATGAGTATTTCTGTGTGCCGCAGGCGACGTATCTCGGCGTCACGCCTGACGATATCGACACCTACAAGCTTCCGACCCATCCGTTGAAGGAAGTGGATATCAAGCGGGCCCGCGATGCGGTAAAAAACGACCCGTTCTTCCAGGTTCACAAGGACTGGGAGAAGGCCGTATCCAAGATGCTGCAGAAGGGGCAGCGTGTGGAGCAGCAGGCGCTTTCCAAGCACGGCCTCAATTTCGTGATCGACACCTACCTGCCGGAAAAGCTGAGCAACCCCAAGGCGTTCCTGTCCTGAAGGTGGAAGGGGCCGCCTGAAGGATCAGGCTTGCGGTCCGCGGGGGCCGCGCCCGCGCCCGCGGCGCCTGCGCCGCCGTCCGCTGCCACGGTTCGGCCCCTGCGGGCGTTCACCGGCGGATTCGCGATCGCCGGTCCTGCCGTCGGCATCCTCTTTGTCATCATCATCGTCTTCGTCGGAATCTTCGCCGGCATCTGCACCGGATACTGGCGAGACAAACTCCACGTGTGCTGGCACGGGCCCTTTCTGGCCGCGGGCCGTTGCGTGGTGTTCATCCGCGAGATCATCATCTTCCACGTCCGTGAAATCCTGCACCGGCGGGCGCGGCCGGTGATCCGCCGGTGTGGTGATTCCTTCTGGCGGGAAAATCTCGCCGGGGGCCCGGGTCAGGGCCTCGGTGCGCGCCTCAGGAGTAAGGTAGTTCGGCTGGGAGACGAGTTTGACGCCATTCTTCAGGATGACGGCGTTGAAGCTTTCGATATCAAGGAGGTGCTGCTGGCGGGCCGGGCCCTCGACGAGCACCTTTTGCAGCAGGGGATTGGTGGAGACCACCATGTAGTTTACCCCGTCCAGAATGAACTTGAATCCGCGTTTGGGCAGAGTCCTGTTGAGGGCCTTGTACTGTTCGTCCTCGTAGGACAGGCAGCAGAGGAGCCGTCCGCACTGACCAGTGATTTTCGATTGATCGAGAGCGAGGTGCTGGTTCTTGGCGTGTTTTACTGAGACGGCAGGAAACGAATCCATCCAGCTCGAGCAGCACAGCTCGCGCCCGCAGAGGCCATAGCCACCGGCGATCTTTGCCCGGTCCCGCGGGCCCACTTGCCGCAATTCCACCCGCATATGGTACCGGTGGCCAAGCCGGCGCACGAGTTCCCGGAAATCCACCCGGTCTTCGGCGGCAAAGTAGAGCTTCGCCACCGCGCCGTCATACTGGATGTCGAGCGTGACGGGCTTCATCTGTCCGTCGAGTTTCAGTTCACGGATTTCTTCAAGGGCAATGCTGAAAAAATCGGCTTGCCGCTGGTTCCGCCGGTCGTTGTGGGCATGGTCCTCGGTGGCGGCCTTCCTTAGGATTTTCCGGCCACCCGTGTTCTCCCGCCAGCCGTAACGCACCAGTCCGGTGACCCGTCCGATCTCGTGTCCACTGGCCGTATTCACAATGACGAGATCGCCGATCTCAACATCCAGGCCGTTACGGAAAAACTCCTCCGTGCGGTTACTGCCCTGGAGCCTGACGCTCACGATATCACCCTTGCGAAGGATTCCCTCAGGGACCAGTTCCCGCGGCTGGGGACCCGCTTCAAAGGCTGATATGTCGAGTTCGATGGGCACGGGTTTAGTTTTCTGCCGTTTCGGCCGCGGTTACTCGCGGAGCTCAATCATGAGCTTGTCGATGGACATTTCCAAGTGGGCTGCGCCGTCGATGGCCTTTCGTACGGCGAGAAGGGACCCGATCCGGTCCGCAAGGTCGCCGGGTTCATAGGTGTCCATAAGCCTTCCGGCATCCTTTCCCAGCCCTCCCGGCAACATGCCGCCTTTTGTCCCGGCACCGAGAGCCGAGCGGTGGATGAGGATCAGCAGGTCGAGCCACTCAAGGAACACCTGGCGGCTTCCCTTGAACTCGGCCGCGATCCGTGAACTCCAGTCCCCGAGATCGGATTTCCGGATGACCTCCTCCTCGACGGCATCGTGGGCCAGGGCTGCGAGCCGGGGAAACTCCCCGTCCAGCAGCCGGAAGGCACGGCCGAGGCTCCCCTGGGCGAGCGCCGCCGCCCACTGCGCCTGTTCCGCCGTGACGTCCGTTCCTGCCGGAGGTTTTTCCATGAGACGCCGCTCCACCAGCCCGTCATCAATGGGCCGGAACCGTACCGGGATGCAGCGGGAAAGAATCGTCGGGAGAATCTGGGACCGGCTTTCACCGACGAGAATGATGAGGGTCTCCGGCGGCGGCTCCTCGATCGTCTTGAGAAGGATGTTGGCGTATTCATCCTTCAGGCCGTCCGCCGGGTCGATAATGAGTCCTTTTGCCCCGCCGGCAAAGGTCCGCATGGAGAGGCTGCGGATCACGTTCCGGATCCGGTCCATGGTTCCCTTTCCCTCGGGTTCCAGCAGGTGAAGGTCCGGATAGGACCCGGCTCCTTCGGCGCCACTCACGTGAAGTGCAATCCGGTGACAGGAATTGCACTCGCCGCAGGCATCATCTGCCGGACCCCTTCCCGTGACCCGCCGCTCACAGGCAAATGCTTGGAACATGCGGGTGGCGGTGAGCCTGCGGCCCGTTCCCTCGGGACCCAGGAACAGCAGGGCATGGGGAACCCGGCCGCTGCGGTAGAAGCGCCTGAGCTGGCCAATGGCCGGTTCCTGGCCTATGACTTCTGAAAATGGCATGGAACTATTCCGCCATCATTTCCCGGGAGATGATCATCCGCATGATCTCGCTCGTTCCGGCGCCGATCTCCATCAGTTTTGCATCCCGGGCGAACCGCTCCACGGGGAACTCCTTGATGTAGCCGTAGCCGCCGAGGATCTGCACGGCCTGCATGGCGCACCGGGTCCCCACTTCGGAAGCAAACAGCTTCGCCATGGCGGCTTCCTTGGCAATCTTCCGGCCCGAGGCGATGGCTTCAGCGGCCATGTAGACGAGATTCCGGGCAGCCTCGGTTTCGGTGAGCATGTCGGCGAGCATCTTCTGCACCATCTGGAACTCGCCAATTGGCTTCCCAAACTGCTTGCGGTCCATCGCGTATTTTCTCGCCTCGTCCACGGACGCCTGGGCAATGCCCACGGAGATGCCGGCAAGTGTGACACGCTCGATATCAAGTCCGCGCATGAGCTGGGTAATGCCCTGGTTTTCCTCGCCCATGCGGTTGGCGGCGGGGACTTCCATGTCCTCGAAGATCAGTTCCGATGTAGGCGAGGCGCGCATTCCCATTTTGTTCAGTTTTTTTCCGACCTTAAACCCGGGAAAACCGCTTTCGACGATGAAAGTCGAGAGGCTCTTTGAATTCGCCTCGCCGGTCTTTGCATAAACGACGAACACGCTGCCCACTGGTCCATTGGTGATGAACATCTTCGTACCGTTCAGGATGTATTTGTCTCCACGACGGACAGCACGGGTCTGCATGCCTACGGCGTCGGACCCTGCACCGGGCTCAGTGATCGCGACACCGCCGTAACGGGCCCCGGAGCAGAGATCTGGCAGATATTTCTTCCGCTGTTCCTCGCTGGCGTTCCGGAACAGGTTGTTGGTGCATAGAATCGCATGGGCGCCAAGCGACAGGGCGGTGGCGGCGCAGCCGCGTCCGACCTCCTCGAGAATCATCGTGACCGACACAGGATCCATGCCTGAACCGCCGTACTGGACCGGAACCATCATTCCGAGCAGTCCCATCTCCCCGAACTTGCGGAACACCTTGTCGGGGAACTCCTGGCGCTCATCCCAGTCGCTGGCATGAGGGATGACCTCGCGGTCGATGAGGTCCTTCACGGACTGACGGAGGAGTTTCTGTTCTTCGGTAAGCGCTCTCAGCATAGGGCCTGTTCATAGGCCGCAACTCTGGGCAGGGCAAGGAACCGGAGAATTCCCCGCCGCAAACTGGATATGGGCATGGCTCGCTGTGCTTTTATCGCATAGGATCATCCCCATGACAGTCATGTCACCGCTTACTGCGGCCATTCTCCAGTACGATGTTGTCCGGGGCGATATTGTCCGGAATGAACAGGTGATCGGCCGCCTGCTGGACCGGCTTCCGGCGGCGAGGCCGCTCGTGGCACTTCTGCCCGAAGCTGCCACGTCCAACTTCTCAATGACCGAGGGCGGGCGCATCGCCTCGGAGACCGCCGGGGCCGTGGAACGTCTGGCCCGGCGGGCCAGGGACCAGGAAATTTCCCTTTATGGATCGTTTGTGGTTCGTGACGGCGATGCCTTTTTCAACGAGGGGCTGTTGCTCCAGCCTGACGGAAGCAGGGCCAGCTATCGCAAGGTGCATCTTTTCGAGCCCGCCGGTGAACACGGATTTTACAAGGAAGGGACCTCGCAGGTGGTGGCGGAACTGGAGGGTGGAATCCGGGCGGGGCTTTCGATCTGCTATGATCTCAGGTTCCCGGAATGGATCGGCCGTCTGGTATCAGATGGGGCCAATGCGCTCTTCTGCGTGGCCCAGTGGCCCGCTCCGCGCCGGGACCATTGGGATACCCTTCTCAAGGCCCGTGCCATCGAGAATCTCTCATGGGTGGTGGCAGTGAACCGGATTGGCGAAAGTCCGAGGGACCGGTTTTCGGGCGGCAGCGCCATCTTTTCCCCTTGGGGCGAACGTGTCGCCTTTGTGCCGGACCACGAGGAAGGCATTGCCTGGGCGGTTCTTGATGCGGCCCTTGTCGAGGAGGCCCGGATCCGTCTGCCGACACTCGCACGCCGCTTCCGGAACGGCTAAAGGACTTGCGGATACGTCCGCATGTCCAGCGAACCCTCGCCACCCGATTTCCGTGACGGTCCGGTGAATCCGGACGCTGAGCCGCCTGCGCCGGAGGCGGCGGTTTCGGAAGGTCCACCTCGGCTTCCGCGCCTGCCGGTTCCGCTGCCGCGGATGCCCAAGCTGAATCTGGTATCAACCGTCATCCTTCTCGTCCTGACGGTTCTCTCGATGGCGTTTTTCCCGATGATCCTGAACCTGGAACGCTATCGTCATGTGGTGGAAGAAAAGGCGTCCGCCGCCATCGGGTTTCCGGTGCGGATGAAACATCTCTCGCTTGATTTCACGCGGGGACTCGGTGTCCGGGCCCAGTCGGTGACGCTCTTGAGTACTGACGGCCGGCGCACACTGGTCCGGCTGGGAGCGATCACGGTTGCTTTTGATACCGGCGATCTCGCGAACCGGCGGTTTACTCCCCGTTCACTCAAGGTCGATGCACCGTATCTGACGCTGGAACAGAGGGATGGAGACCTGTACCTCCGGGGACTCGACAAGCCACTCGGTGGAGAGGGTGAAGCCGGGTTCGAGGAACTGAACCTCCGCCTCAATTCGGCACTGGACCAGATGACGCTCCACAGTATCGAAGTTGGTGGCGGGCTGGTGCGGCTGGTAACAGGCCCCAGAGGCCAGCCCGATATCTACACATTCCGGCGGATCGAACTGGACGTTTCTGAACCTCAGCGGGGCGGCACACTGGGCCTCCACCTTTCATCCTCGGTCTTCCGGAACAACCAGCTTCTGGGAGATGCCGACGCCAGGGTCACGGCCCTGCTTCCGGCTGAAGCCGTGGAAATACAGTCCATTCCAGTCAGTATTGAGCTGGCCGTGCAGTCGCTGAACCTCGTTCGGCTTCCCCCGCTCCGGGATGCCGGGATTGGTTCGGGCACTGGCCGGGTGTCGGTTTCTGCCGCCGGACACTGGAACGACATCCGGGGCCGGATCGAGTTTGGTCTCGAGGATTTCACGGCGGATTTCAGTTCGACATTCAAGGAGCGGTTCACTCCGGGGGAGGTCGCCGGCACATTCGGATTCGCGTGGGACGGCCGGTTCCTGAAGGCGGAGAGTTTTGGACTGCAGATCGGCCCGACGGATCTCACTTACGTCCGCTGGCTGTCAGACTTCAAGCCCCTCCCGGTGGATTCCGTCCACGAGATGGAAGTCGAATTCCATGTCCGGGACGTGGACCTTGAAAAGGAGTGGAACCATATCCCCTGGCCGGTGATCGGGCGGCAGGTCAGTGAATACTGCAACCGCCAGATCCGGCGGTCTGGACACGCCACCTATTACCGGAATTTCCTGCCTCTGCGGTTGACGCGGAACGTGGATGGCAGTGCGGAAATCTGGCTCGACTTTGACCGGTTCTGGATCGACACGGAGATCCGGGATGTGGAGATGTTCGTACTGCCGGAAAACCGGCTGAAGTTCTCGGGAATCAACGGAAGGTTCCATATTTCCAGAGGTAACTTCGTCTTCGAGACGATTCGCGGCCGGGTGGATGACGCGCTGAACGTCGAGGCCAAAGGCGGTTTCGACCAGATCGACCGCCAGGCCAGGCTGCATCTGGACCTTTCCGGTGAGTTCCCGTATCCGGCACTTCTGAACATCCTGCCGAACTATGGGTTCCGGGCCGTCCAGAAAGTTGTAGCTCCGCTCTCCGGCGGGAGGGGCGACCTCGCGGGTACGGCCACTGTGGATTACGACATCAACAAGGATGTCTATTCCTATTCGGGCGAGTTGCGCCTGACCGGTGGAAATCTCCAGATGGCGAACTATCCGGTTGCTCTGGACGGTCTGTCCGGATTGATCCGCTTTACCCATGATTCGCTTGATCTGGGACCTATCACCGGAAAGTTCGGGACGGGGACCCTCTCGATCCGCATGAGCGTGTCGGATCCCAACGGCGCCAATCCCCAGTTCGATCTTCGTGTGGGTGGAGAGGATCTGGCACTGGAGCAGGTGCTCCCATCCACCAGCCAGATGAAGGGCAAAGGAATCATCAGTGGCAATTTCACCACGAGCGGTCGGCTGGGCAGCAGCACCAATCTCAAGCGGACGGCATTCCTCCGGACCCGGGATGTGGAGATTCGCACCCCGGAAATCCGGCTCCCGGTCCGGAATCTCGACTGCAACCTGAAATACGAGACCGGAATCCGCTCAAGCTTCAGTTGCGGGATTTCCTATGGCGAAAGCATGGGAAACGTGAGCGCGGGTTTCATGGAATCCCCGCAGGGGCTCCGGGGAGATTTCACCATCGAGTCGCCGAACGCCAACTTGGATGACATCCTTGCCGCCGCCACTGGGGCAAGGGAAGGCGTTACCTCGGCAACGCGCGGAAAGAAGGCGTCAGCCATTTCGATTATTGAGCCTCCACTGCCCGATTTCGGGGATATCTGGAAGCGGGGAAAATTTACCGGAATCGTCCGGATCGGCCGGGGGCTGTTCCGGAGGGTACCGTTCGAGGAGTTCACCGCCCAGTCCACCTTTGGAAGCGGAGCGATCGGTTTCAGCACGATGACATTCTCCGGCCCTGGCGGGCGCTACGATTTTGCGAACCTTTCGATTGAGCCGAAGGAGACCGGAGATAGCCGGGTAATCCGCATGGCTCCACGACTGGACGGAATCTGGCTTAAGCCAATGCTTGAATCCCTGGGAACACCGGCAGATATGGTTGATGGAACCCTGTCGGCGAGGGGAAACCTCCAGTTTGTCCTGTCGGATGATGGCACGGATTTCTGCCGGTCGATCAATGGCAATCTCTCCATGCAGCTTGAGAACGGCCGGATCAGCAAGGACTACCGTGCGTTCGCCCAGGTCGCGAGCCTCGTCAACCTGCGGCTCTCGGCCTATCCGCAGGGGATTCCGTTCAAGACCCTGCGTGCGGATTTCGATATCGGCAGCGGACTGGCGCACGGCAGGGGGTTTGTCCTGGATACGGCCGACTTCGATATGAAGTCGGATTCGGTCGACGTGCGACTGTGCGACCGGTGGGTCAAGACGAACGCCACGGTGAGCGTTTTCCGGCGTGAACTGTTCAGCCGCCTGCCAGTGGATCTGAACAGGATACTTCGCCTGCCGGTCACCATCGACCAGTCCTATGCGGACCGGACGAACTAGGAAGGAAACCGGGTGGCTTCGAAGAAACTGTCGGAATTTGCGCTCATCGAGCGGCTGAAAGCATTCGGCGGGGTTCCCGGCGGCAACCTGCTGCTTTCGATAGGCGATGACTGCGCGGCCTGGCGTGTGCCGCCGGGACACGTCCAGATCATTACCACCGATACCCTGGTCGAGGGGGTGCATTTCGATTTGGACGAAGCGGTCCCTGGGGAAGCGGGCTGGAAGGCGCTGGCAGCAAGTGTTTCTGACATTGCCGCCATGGGGGCCCGGCCCACCTATGCATTGGTGTCGCTGTCTGGTCCGGCACGGATCTGGGGAAGCGAAAAGACCCTGGAGATATATCGCGGGATGAAACCCCTGGCGGACCGGCACGGAATCAGGGTCGTGGGTGGGAATCTCACGCGCTCGCCGGAGGGACTATCCATCTGCGTTACACTTGCAGGTGAAATGCCGGAGAAGTCCCTGCTCCGCCGGTCGGGTGCCCGGCCCGGTGACTATATATTCGTTACCGGTGTGCCGGGCCGGGCGGCCATGTGGCGGGCACTCAGGAATAATTCCCGTGCATCAAGGGAGGTGAAAGAGCTGTTCCGGCTGGTCCACTACCATCCGGAACCTCCGGTGGAGTTCGGCCAGAGGCTGTCAGGTCAGTCCGGTGGCCACCGGCTCGCCACCGCGGCTATTGATATTTCCGACGGACTGCTCGCGGACCTGTGCCATGTTCTTAAGGCCAGCGGGATATCTGGGGCTACCGTCGATACGCGGCTGTTCCCGGTGTCAGTGGCCCACATGCTTTTCCGTTCGGAGGCTGACACAAGGGCCTCGGCGGGCGGCGGCCGCTTCGGAATCCATCAGTATGCGCTGACCGGCGGTGAGGATTATGAGCTGCTGTTTACCGCGCCTCCGTCGGCCGGGCGCCGCATTGCGGCTGCGGCTTCCAGTTGCGGGGTTCGGGTGACCCGGATCGGCGAGATCACGGGCGGAGGCAGGCTGAAGGTCGTGGACAGCCGAGGCCGGGAATATCTCCACAAAGGGTCTGGCGGCTGGACGCATTTCTGATAATTATGCCAGTAGCCTTTCCGGACTGACTATACTTCAACCATGCCGTACCAACCCCCCAGCAGCCGAATCCAGTACCGCATGAGCGGTCCCCCGGGATGGAATGCCATTCCAGGAGTGACGCGCATCCTGCTCATGGTTATCGCAGCGGTTTATCTGGCCGGGCTGGTTCTGGACGGTTTCATGGGGTGGTTTGTGCTGGAGCCTTATCTGGCGATCCGCAATCTGCAGATTTGGCGGCTCATTACCTATCCCGTCGTTCATGGCAGCATCATCACCGTGCTGCTCTATGGCTACATGTTCTGGGCATTTGGAAGCCGGCAGGAGCGGATTGATGGCTCCCAACGGTATGCCTGGCTGCTTCTTCTTGCGGCCACTGTCGCGGGGGGCCTGGGCGCCGGTGTCGCGGTGCTTACTGGTGATGGCGGAGCCCTGTATGCCGGAGCGGGCGGGATCATTACGACACTCCTTATCCTCTGGGCTTTCAGGGAACCGGAACAGGAGATCCTCGCGTTCTTTGTGGTGGCCATCAAGGTGAAATGGCTCGTGGCGATCCTTGTGGTGATTGTTGTGTTTTCGGAGATCGAGCGGGGATTTTCCCTGGCACGGGTGTTGTACGTGCTGGGTGGCGCGCCGGTGGCCTGGTACTGGGCGAAGGGCGGCGGCCATGGACTCCCGGGGCTCCGGTTCAGGGAGCGGTACTATCGCGCCAAATTGAACCGGCTCCGGCGCAAGCAGGGACTGCGCGCTGTCCGGGACAATGACGTTCCTCCGGGCGGATGGGTCAACTGAAGGTCTTGAAATCCCTTTCTAGCGGCGCGTAAACTGCGGCGGTTCGCGCCAGACCCAGTTTTTGCCGTGGATGCCCTCAGGGGGCGTAATTTTCACTGCTTTCAGGAGCGTTAAGGTTTGAAGAGTTGCTGGAACTGCGGAGATTCAATCCCCGATGATGCCGCGGTTTGCGAAACCTGTGGCGCCGAGCAGCCCGCGACCGGGAATGCTGCTACCGGTTCGAGTCTGAAGGCGGGAGACGTTCTGGCCGGACGATACGAAATCCGAGGAGAAATCGGAGAGGGTGCCGTCGGGCGGGTTTTTCGGGCGCAGGACCGTGAGGTCGACGTGGCCGTCGCTCTGCGGGTTGTGCATCCCGACTGGGTTTCAGACGAGCAGTCCAGAAAGCAGTTCAAGGCGAGTGTCCGCCGGAGCCGCGATATCCTTCATTCCGGCTGCGTGAAACTGTACGAAGCTGATGTCGAAAACGGCATGGCATTCCTCACGATGGAGTTCATCGGCGGGCTTTCTCTTCGCCGGGTTCTCGCGGTCCGTCAGAATGAGCGCCGCCCGTTCCGTCCGAACGAAGTCGAACCCATTCTGGCCCAGATCGTATCAGCGCTGGAGGCCGGGCACTCCAAGGGGGTGCCACATCTTTCGCTGTCACCAGCCAACGTGTTGATCCAGCCCGAGGGACTGAAACTTACGGATTTCGGGCTCGCGTCCCTGATCCCGGCGGCGAAACGGCGCAGTACAGCCGAAAAGTACAAGGCAATTCCCTACTGTTCACCGCA
>CAZSFB010000036.1:0-13080 GCA_964606035.1 uncultured bacterium
CGTCTCCATCGCAAAACGTTACACGAACAAGGGCCTGCAGTTCCTGGACCTGATTCAGGAAGGAAACATCGGGCTGATGAAGGCGGTGGACAAGTTCGACTACCAGCGTGGCTTCAAGTTCTCGACCTATGCCACCTGGTGGATACGGCAGGCAATCACCCGTGCCATCGCCGACCAGGCCCGCACGATCCGTATCCCTGTCCACATGATCGAGACGATTCATAAGATCACACGCGTTCAGCGGCAGATGTTGCAGGAGCTTGGCCGCGAACCGAGCCCCGACGAAATCGCCCAGAAGATGGACATGCCGCTGGAACGTGTTTCCAAGGTTCTGAAAATCGCCCGTGAGCCAGTAAGTCTGGAGACGCCCGTGGGTGAGGACGAGGATTCCCATCTGGGCGACCTGCTCGAGGACACGACGATGATTTCGCCAACCGACACGGCGATCAACCTGTCCTTAAGCGAGCAGACCCGCCGGGTTCTGGCCACGCTTACTCCGCGCGAAGAGAAGGTGCTCCGCATGCGATTCGGCATTGGTGCCAAAACCGATCACACACTTGAGGAAGTGGGTGAGGATTTTGCGGTGACCCGGGAGCGAATCCGGCAGATCGAAGCCAAGGCCCTCCGGAAACTGCGCCATCCGAGCCGGTCAAAACGGCTGAAAACGTTCGTCGACAGCTGACAGGCCTGTACAGGAAAACAAGGCGCCAGCGGGTGCCCTGTTTGCAACCTTGTCCTACGGTTCAGGCGAAATTCGAAACATACGGAAGCGACGCGGCAACCTTGCGGGTGTCGTCCCTGCCCTCCAGCAGGAATCCAATCGGGTCCCACTGGCCCTTCACGAGGGCCTCCCGGGCGCCAGCCTTGATGGTCAGAGAAAACGACTGGCCGCCGGCGCGAACCTCGTTCTTCTCAAGATCAATCTCGACCGCGGTATCCGGCTTCTCGCTCACGAGTTTTTCAAGCCTCTCGATGTCCGTCATCTCCAGCGAGACACACGGCATCCCGAGGGTCGTCGAATTGCCGAAGAATATCTCGGCGAAATTGGCAGCAATCACCGCCCGGAAGCCGAACTTCGCGAGTGCCTGCGGCGCGTGCTCGCGGGACGAACCGCAGCCGAAATTCCGCCCTGAAACCAGGATCGTGGCACCCTTATGTTTTGGATCATCGAGAGGGTGACCCCGGGAAGTGCCGTCCTCGCGGAAACGGACATCATAAAAGGCATACTGCCCGAGACCGTCAAAGGTGACGCATTTCATGAACCGCGCCGGAATGATCCGGTCCGTATCGATATCGTCGCCGGGCACATAGACGGCCCGGCCGGTGATTTTCGTGATCTTCTCCAGTGACATGACGTTGCTCCTTGCCAGAATCTGGCGGAATCAGACCTTGAACAGCTCGCGGGCGTCGGTGATCCGGCCCTTCACGGCGGCGGCCGCGACCATGACAGGGCTCATCAGGACCGTGCGTCCTGTGGGGCTTCCCTGGCGGCCCTTGAAGTTACGGTTTGACGACGACGCGCACAGTTCATCGCCCTTCAGCTTGTCCGGATTCATGGCAAGGCACATGGAGCACCCCGCTTCGCGCCACTCCCAGCCAGCCTCGGTGAACAGCCGGTCAAGCCCTTCGGCCCGCGCCTGCCGGTCCACTTCCTGCGAACCCGGCACCGCCAGCGCCCGGACCCCCGGGGCGACCTTCGTGCCCCGGATGACACGGGCGACTTCGCGAAAATCACTCAAGCGGCCATTCGTGCAGCTCCCGATGAAGGCCACGCTCACCGGCGTCCCCTCGATCGGCGAGCCACCCTGAAGCTTCATGTATTCAAGCGCTTCCTGGATACTGGCCCGGTCGGCGTCAGATTTTGCATCCGCCGGAGACGGCACCTTTTCCTTCACTGAGATCGCCTGCCCGGGATTGATCCCCCAAGTGACCGTCGGAGCGATATCAACGGCATTGATCTCCACCACGTCGTCGTATAACGCATCCGGGTCTGAGGCGACCGACTTCCAGTAGGCGAGTGCCTTGTCCCAAGCCGCACCCTTGGGTGCATAAGGACGATCTTTCAGATAGTCGAAGGTCTTCTGGTCAGGATTCACGTATCCGACACGGGCACCGCCCTCGATGGACATGTTGCAGACGGTCATGCGCTCTTCCATCGACAGGCTTTCGATGGTCGAACCCGCATACTCATACGCGTAGCCTGTGCCACCGTTCACACCGAGCCGGCGGATGATGTGCAGGATGATGTCCTTCGCGTAGACGCCCTGGCCCAGTTTTCCATTCACAACAATGCGGCGAATCTTCATGGGCGGGAGACTCAGCGTCTGGGTTGCCAGCACGTCCCGCACCTGCGTGGTACCTATGCCGAAAGCGATTGCCCCGAAGGCACCGTGGGTGGAGGTATGGGAGTCGCCGCAGGCGATCGTCATGCCCGGCTGGGTGAGCCCCAATTCCGGACCGATCACATGCACGATGCCCTGCTTGCCGCTGCTGTCATCAAAGAAAGGAATCCCGAATTCGGTGCAGGCATCCTTCAGCGCAACAATCATTCCCTCGGCGAGCGAATCCTGGTACGGCCGCGTCCGGGTGTCAGTCGGGATGATGTGGTCCACCGTGGCGAAAGTCCGCTCCGGCATTGCCACCTTGAGTTTCAGGTCGCGCATCATGCCAAACGCCTGCGGGCTCGTGACCTCGTGAATGAGGTGCAGGCCGATGAACAGTTGCACCTGGCCGCCCGGCAGCTGCCGGACGGTATGAGATTCCCATACTTTCTGAAACAGACTTTTTCCCATGTTCTGGTTCCTCGCACAGACTCCGGTTCCGGCGTCCGTCAGCACTATGGCGGGTCCCTTATATTAAGAAAAATGAAACTTTCTTTCTGTACTATTTAGTTATACTTAGTGGTATGGATGCATCCCTGCTCCCGGCGCTCCATGACGTTCTCACTGTCGCCCGCCTCCGCTCTGTCGGACAGGCCGCCGGACGGCTGCACAAGACGCCGTCCGCCGTAAGCCAGCAGATCCGCCGGGTAGAAAGCCATTTCGGCGTCATCCTGTTCGAGCGCGCGGGAAGGGGTCTGAAACTCACCTCTGCGGGAGAAGTGATGCTCGAGCCGGTCTCAAAGCTGTTTGATGAGGCCGGGTCCGTTTACGGCTTGCTTGCCTCGCTGAGCGGAACGGCCGTGACGACCGTCAGGATCGCGGTCAGCGACTATCTTGGAAAAGCACTTCTGATCCCTGTGCTCCAAGGGTTTGTAGAGGCATCGCTGCGGTTCGAGATCACGACCACCCACTCCCCGGAAGCAGTGCGACTTGTGGAAACGGGTGATGCCGACATCGGCGTGGTAACCACTTCCCGTGGTGGCTCCGGGCTACGTGGCACCGAACTGTTTGTTCAGTCTTTCTTCTGGGTAGCGCCAGCCCGGCGGGGTGCCCCCGGGGGTATCGAGGACCGGCTCCGCACCGAGCCCCTGCTCCGCCTGGCCGAAGGGAGTGAAGGCCGCCGCATTCTGGACCGCCTGATGGAAAGCTACCGCCTCACACCAAAATCGACAATTGACGTTCCGAGCGTGTCCATGCTGGTTTCCTATGCTGCCGGAGGCGTCGGAGTCGGACTTGCACCGGCTGCCGGTCTCTTTGATACCAGTCCAGCGCGGGTCACACTGGTTCCTGCGGAGATTCCGCCGCTACCGGTACGGCTTGTTACCCGTTCCGGGTACCGGCCACCGCCTGCCGTGATGAAGCTGATCGAAAAACTCGAAGCCGAGGGCCAAAAGGCCCAGGCGCATATTGAAACTTTGACCCCTCGCCCGAGGAATAAACCACGGTGACAGACATCCCTCAACAAACATCCGGCACAGGTGATGCCATCCGGCCGGAGAGCCCCGGGCCCCGGACCCGTCGACGGATCTTCATCGAGACCGTTCTCTGGGTGCTGGCCATCGGACTTGTTTATTCATGGAGCCAGGGCCGCATTGCCCCTGCCATCCAGCCCGGCCAGAAAGCACCCGATTTCGAGCTTGTTTCCACCAGCGGCCGGCCGTACCGGCTTTCCGAACAGCAGGGAAAAGTCGTGGTGGTGAACTTCTGGGCCACCTGGTGTGGCCCCTGCCGGATGGAGCTGCCCAGTCTTTCCGAACTGCACAGGGAATCCGATCCCGCCGCCATCACTTTTTTGACCGTAGCACTTCAATCCGATCCGGAAGCCGTAAAGGCGATGGAAAAGGAGCTGAAGCTGGAGCTGCCGGTACTGTTCGGAAATGGCGGCATCGACAGCCTGTATGGGATCCGGGGTTTTCCCACGACAATCATCATCGGCGTGGATGGCACTGTCACAAAGGTGTTCGGTGGCTACGCCACAAGCTGGTCACTGAAACGGGCTATTATCGGGGCCCTGGAAAAACGTCAGAAACCGGCATGACCATGACGCTTTATTCTGGCACCGGTTCCCCGCGGCGGATCCGGCCAGCCTCGTCCAGCATGTTCTGAAAAACATCCGCCTGCTCCTGCGCATCATCCAATGCATTGTGCGTGTGGGGCTTGCGGCTCTGGATCCGCTTCGGCAGACGGCTCTTCTGGGTGTCGGTCCAGGTGGCTTCCTTCTGTGTGCTGCGAAGCCCCAGCCAGAACGCCTTGGCGTCCACACAGGTGTACCCGAACGGACATTTTCCCAGAAAGTGCATGAAGTAGTAGTTGATGAACTGCCAGTCGAAAGGCGCATTATAGGCAACGAGCAGGAGTTCCTGCTCAGGATCCCGGCGATGCGCTT
The DNA here is from genome assembly GCA_964606035.1 of uncultured bacterium. Classification (GTDB taxonomy): domain Bacteria; phylum JAGRBM01; class JAGRBM01; order JAGRBM01; family JAHCIT01; genus CAZMGV01. The sequence continues at coordinate 4,768 of CAZSFB010000036.1, forward strand.
CCAGCCAGTCCCGGAACTTCTCCATCGCCGTCTTCGGATCAGTCCCGTTCTCCTCGAAATGGCGGAACGGGACACCCACCACCTTCATGGAGTCCGGGTTGGAGTTGCTGTTCAGCGGTTTCAGCTCGATGTAGAATTCGTCCTTGGTCTCAAGATCCACCGCACCCACCGACAGCAGGGAGTAGTCCGGAGTGAATACCCCCGCAGCTTCGACATCGACTGAGATATAACGGTAACTCTTCGCCATAGGCGGCTGGCTCTTAACACCCCGAATGGAATTCACCAAACCGGCGGCAAATCTGTCACCGCCCCTTGCGTCCTGCCGCGATAAGGATACGCTTGTCTCTATAAGGAGCCCGCCATGTCTGACGCCATTGAGCCCTCCCGCCCTGCCTCTCTGATCATCAAAAGCATAGATCAGTTAATGCACGTGGCGGCGCTACAGACCATCGGCCGTGTGGGGCGGCGGCTCCCGGCAGAAGAGAAAGTCCGGCTCATCCGTAATGTGCCCTACATCAATGACGGAAGCCGTTCCCACCTTCTGGATGTCTGGATCCCGGCTCCTTATCCGGGACTCTCGCCTGTGGTTATCTACATTCATGGCGGCGGCTTCGCCGTGGGCTCCAAAGACACCCACCGGATCGCGGGACGCCAGTTCGCCCGCCGGGGGTGTGTCACGTTCATGCTGAACTACCGGCTGGCACCAAAGTATCCATATCCGTCGAGTCTTGAGGATGTTTGCAAGGGAGTCGCTTGGGTTTACGACCATGTCCACCACTACGGCGGAGATCCGAACAACATCATCATTGCGGGAGAGTCCGCCGGCGGAAATCTCACGACCATGATGGCAATCGTCAACAGCTACCGCCGCCACGAACCGTTTGCCCGCGAAGTTTTTGACCGGAACATCCCGCTGAAGGGAGTCATCCCCTGGTGCGGCTGGTACTACCTGCACACGAACAAGGAGCACCAGGAACACCCCCGGTTCCGGTACTTTGTTCCGATCATCCGATACCTGGCGAGCATCTACACCAACCTGCCGCCGGAAACCGAGCAGCTCCGGGATGATCCCCTGACCCATCCGCTGGAGATCCTGAAAGGCCGGAAACAGCCCGACCGGCCACTCCCGCCGTTCTTCATCCCGATTGGCACCAATGATCCGCTGTTCTTCGACTCGAAAGCGCTCCGGGATGTACTGGTGGACAAGGGTGTGAAAGTGAAGTGGAAGGTCTATGCAGGCGAGCACCACGGGTTCCACGTGATGCCGTTCATGCCGCGATTCCGGGAATGCTGGCACGATGTCAGTGAGTTTCTCGATGAAACCGGAGTTCGGGACATCCTGAAAGTCAGACCCGGGGCAAAGGCTGGTGCCCGCACTGCAACTGCCGCATCGAAGCCGCGCACCAAGCGGGCTTCGGGGCGGGCCCGCCGGAACCGCTCCATCGGGGAGTTCGCCACTCCCACCTGATCCGGCCGCTAGTTCTTCATCCGGAGCTCGAGACCGAAATTGAACCTCCAGCCGGAGAGGTCGAGACCGCTGCGGCCAAAATTGTTCACCCAGGCATACTGCGCGGCTCCGAGGAAATAGATATTCTGGATTCCGCTGCTGCGGAGAGACCGCTTCGCCTTAGCGTCCAGGTCGATCACATCCAGCATCAGACCGCCGCCACCGAACAGGCCGTTTTTCACGCCCGTCACAGACCCAAGGCCCGTCTGTCCGAAATCGTCATGGAAAATCCAGGAGGTGAAACCGCCTTCCGCATAGGGCACCAGAAGCTGGTCACGGACAAACTGGCCGCGCACACGGACCGATGCCTCCACCGGGATGAGATACAGTTTCTCCACGTTCAGTGTGCGCACCGTTGGGTTTGACCCCGGTGCACCGACCGGAATGCCATCAGGCTGCTTCGTAGCCCAGGTGTTTGCCGAAGGCCTTCCGAAACCCGCGCTCAGCATTCCGTCCACCAACGGGAACAGCTTCCAGCCGCCATGTATACGGCCCAAGTGCGTGTTCTTCCCGAAAAATGCCGAATAGTTCCTTTCCGAAGTACGCAGCCAGAGGTAGTCCGCCCCGATCCAGTAGTAGGATTTGGGCTCAACGGAAGCTTTCCCGTAGTCGGTCGCGCTCGCCGGAAACACCATCACCAGGACAGTCACTGCGGTTGCCAGCGTGATCGTTCTCCAGTGCCTCATGGCCGGATCCGCCTTCTCAGGCTGAACACCAGGAGCCAGCCGGACAGCAACACGGCAAATCCCAGGAAATCGCGCGCCGACCCCCGGCCCTGCGGCGACATGGTACAACCCTTTTCGCCAAGAATATCGAAAAGCCCGACACCTGCGTCAGGTTCACCTTCGCCCCTAACTCCTGTCAGCGACCGGTTCCCGGCCTTGTCGAGCGAGTAGATATCAAAGGTATAGGTGACAAGATTCCTCAGGCCGTCGAGCGAAACCACGGTGGTGGAGGCACCTTCCACTGAAATGCTGCGGGATACAGGTATGAATTCGTTGGGAACCGTCGCGGGGGTTATGACCTCCCCACCACCAGAGTCGGTCACAACCTTCCGCTCCAGGTCACCCGGCTCCGGATAGTCGGCAGCAAACAGGTCTATCGTACTTCCGTCATCAAGCTCTTCGTGAACCTGGAGAAAAACCACCCGGTACCCACCGATACCTGACGCTACGCCGGTCTCCGGGTCTGGCAGATCACTCCCGGGAATGAGCGAGATCTCCAGCCGCCGGTCACCGGCCCCGATGGACGTGATGGCGGGCTGAAGTGGCCGGACCGAATCCACCGGCAACGGAACGATCCTGCGGCCATAGTTGCCGCCCGAATCACGCGCTTCCACGAGCACCTGAACAATTTCACTCGTCCCCGGAACAACAATCCCTCCAAGAACCAGCTCATTCAGGGAAACAGTAAATCCTGCATTGGTTCCAGTAACGGATGAACCCGCCGACAGATTCTCAAAGGGCAGCGTGTCATCTATGCGCGCACTTCCCCGCACCGAAGCAGTCGACTCCTCGGAAATCACACGGACCTCTGCGGACTGGACCGCCGTCTCGTCCGGATCTGTGGTGATCCCGGAAAGGGCTGCCGGAGTGGCGGTGCCACTCGAGAAATACGGATTGTTCGTAAACACCGAAACCACGTTGGCCCCGGCCGCTGCTCCGTAGTTCGGGACAAAAAGGAAACCCATGTCAAAGGACATCTGCATTGGCACACCCGCTGGTGCCGCCGTCGGGCTTGATCCCCCTGAGCCGGTGATCGAATAGTCAATGTTTTTCCCCGATGCGACCGGAGCCTCGATGGTGGAGATCAGCGGGGTGCAGTCCGGCGGCGTGGTGCTGTTTGAGGTGTCGATCAGATCAACATTGATCATCTGGACCCCTGCCGCACCGGACCGGTTGTTCAGGATGGCGAGCCAGGCATCCTCGTTTGAACCCGTATCCTCAAAAGCGACTCCGGCCATCGCCACCGACGGCGAAGCTGTCAGGGGAATCACGTCAACGTTCACTCCCGAAACCCGGCAGAGCGGACTGATAAGCGGACTCGATCCGGAATCGAAAACCGAATCCGCCGTGTCGATCCCTGCGACCTGGCGTCCCTTGTCATCAATATAGAAAAGAACATCTGCTTCCTTTGGATGAGGAAGAAGAATCCGGCCGCGGCCTCCACCACCAGCGATGATGGTCCGGTTAACCGTGGTCCCGTTGTTTTCGAGCCGGGTAATCGTGCCGCCCTCGCAGCCGACATAGGTGTAGCTCCCCTGCCGGGCGATAGAGACCGGAAACTTTGACGAAGCGGGGGTGGTGGTGTTTCCGCAGACCAGAACGTCATTCTGCGCTGTCCTGTTTCCGGCCGTAAATCCGACCCGGACATTCAGGTCTCCGGTTGTATTGATCTTGGAAACAGTGCCCTCGTAGTTCAGCACCCAGAGCGTGTTCTCTTCCTCGAAAAGCCCCACCGGGCGCGGTGTGGAGGTAGTGCCGAATTTTCCCGAAGCGCCACCGGTCAGCTTCGTGAGAACCGCCGGTTTGCCAGTTTCGGTATCAAACCTGAGTACCGTGACCGAGTTGTTGCCGTAATTGGCGACGTAGGCCCGGGTACCCGACACGACAACCGCAACGGGATCATTGAAATCCGTAGAGGTACCCACGATTTCACCGGACGCGGACTTTTTCCACTCATAGGTGTCGAACAGGTGAACCGCACCGGGAGATCCACGGAACAGTGCGATCAGCCACCGGGATGACGGAACCTGGGCGACTGCCCACGCGTTCTGAAGGCTGGTCGCGCTCGAAAGAAAAGCTTTCTCCTTGTTCGGTTCTGCCCGAACAATCGCAGGAACAAGAAGAAGCGCAGCTACTGCCCAAGTGATCTGGCGAAAAAATGCCCTGCCCGCAATGAAAGTAAAATACTTCAATCGGTCCCAAACTAGCGGTCCCGGTGAACTTTTCAAACGTCCCGGGGAGCCATGTAGCGGATTTCATTTACCCTTCACGGTGAATTCAGCCCCATCCGGCATGCTTTTGGTGTTCTCGCTGTTCGTCTTCATTGTCCTCCTCCAAGTATGCGGGCTCCCCGGCTGAAAGGCCGGGGAGCCCTTTAAACTGGAAAACGCCTACTGGAGGCCGCGAAGGAGTCTTCGGACGGGCACCCCTGGCCCCAGCAGAGCATTCAGCGTCTCACCTGCCCCTCGGATATCACCGGAAAGAATCTGGCGTTCCAGGGAGCTGCGGACGAGGCGCCGGAACTTCCGCGCATTTTCTTCCGAAAGTTCCCCTTGTGCGAGCTGCCACTCCCTTATCCGGTCCAGTACGGTCACATACCGGTCAAAACCTTCCGGAAGAAGTTTCTCCACCCGCTCCCGGAGAAGCCGCGCCAGAGCCGGGGAGCTGCCGCCAGTGGAGATGGCAATCTGGAGGTCGCCCCTCGTTACCAACGATGGTACATGAAATACACTTTTCACCGGATCAGTGGCACTCTGGGCCAGTATTCCCGATGCCTCCGAATCTTTCAGCACCCGGCGGTTCACCGCCAGACTGTCTGTGCACGCAAACACGAGACGGCATTGGGTGATATCAGCCTTCGCATAGGGCCGCCGGATCCAGACTAACTTCCGTTTTCTCGCAAGTGCGGAGAGCTCTGGTACAGCGGAAGGTGAAACGAGCCTTACTTTTGCACCTGCGGTGAGCAGCAGGTCTACTTTCCGGAGCGCCACCGGGCCGCCGCCAATAACTGCAACACGCAATCCACGCAGGTTGAGAAACAGCGGATACAGCACTTCTACTCCGTCCGGTGTCAACGGCAGGCGACACCCTTTCGACACCCTTGTTTACAGCATGAGCCTGTATGGTACCCCGGGGTTATGTCCGTGACGGCGGGTACAGGTTCAGCATAACAGAATGAAATCATGGATGAAATCGGGACGTGTCTGCGGGTTCTGGAGCGCTTTACTGGTATTGGCATACGGAGTGCAGTTACCACTACGGCTCTGAACAAACAGGGGGAAACCTCAAATGACCGCGACAATTGCGCTCCAGAATCCGCTCCGAATCGCCGCCATCGAAATCCTCACCGGCCGCGACACCCATCACACGCAACGGACCATACGCGAGGCCCGGCCGGCCGTGGAGCAGCTCCGCCACAACGACCCCGTGACCTATCAGCTCGTCAAAAAAGCAATCATCGAGATGATCCGGCGAAACGTGAAACCCAAGCGGCTCCGCTCCTGCTGAGCTGCCCGAATATCGATTCTTCGTCCTCTTCTCCCTTCCAAAAACCAGTGACCCCGGTCCATACGGACCGGGGTCACTGGTTCTGAATCAAAAACAGAAATCAGGCGGCCATAACACTCTGGACAGTTTCTGCCGCCGCTGAAAGAAACCGGTCCGCACGACGGGCAAGAAGCCTGCGGAGCTGTTTCTGGCGGAGTTCTCTGGTGCGGAGGCCATAAGCAATCAGCTTTTCGGTCTCGGCTTTCACAAGTGCGTGGCACTTGGCGACGACTTCACGGTCATTCGCTGCCTCAGGGCCGTAACCCAAATGAATCGGCCAGCCGACGTGATAGGTGAGTTTCCGTGGAATCGGCAGCGGTCCCAGCCCCATATATACCGGCATGGCGTATTTTTCATTTCCGTATTTTTCCGCAATATATTTGCCGAGCGGCGTTTTCAGCATCTGTTCCTGGGTCACAGGCTGAAAAAACAGATCATCAATTCCAATGCAGGCCACCGGAATGATCGGTTTTTGGGCCCGGAGAGCGACACGGATAAACCCGTAATGCCCATCCCACCTGAGCTGGTATTTTTCCTTCGGTGAACGGGCTGTTTCCTTGGCTCCACCGGGATAGACCAGCACCAGCTTGTCCTTCTGGAGAAGTCTTACCGCCTGTTCGGGCTCGCCTTCGAGCACACCAAAGGAAGCCGGCCCCAACCGGTAGAATGGCGTCTGGAAAATCACCCGGTCAGCAAGTGCCCGGACAAACCGGTGGCGTTGGTCGTATATTTCCTTGATAAGAAAAGGAGCATCCATTCCGAAAGGACCGTGGTTGCCGACAAGGAGCGCCCCTCCCTGTTCCGGAATGTTTTCCGCACCCTCAAGGGTTACACGGAAATATCTGGACATGGGATCCAGCCGGCGCAGCCCGCGCCGGAACTCGGCCATGTCGACTTTCTCGACGAAACCGTGTTTATTGCCGTAAAGCTGGGGAAATACCTGTTCGAGCCGCATGATGCCTCCTCCGGTCTGAAGTGAAGCTCTTCGCGCTTGTTGAAGCGAAAGGCCTGGATGTCCGGCAGCTCTCCCGGTTTTCAAGTCCCGTCCACAACGTGGTCCGGGCTTGGGAGAGCGGCCACCGGGTGAATTGTGCCGCGAACACGAAAAAGTTGCAAATGACTGGCGTCAACAACCGACTTTTTGTCGCCCTCGACCTGCCGGAGCCGGTCAGGGCCCGCTTCCGGCAGTTGGCGGACTGGCTGGGAGGCGGCCGGGCAGTTCCAGCAGACCAGCTTCACCTGACAATCCGGTTCATCGGTCCCGCCCCGGAGGCAGCCATAGCAACCCTGAAATCAGAACTGGAAAAAATCCGGCTGCCGGTCGTGGAGCTCGCGGCTGACCCCCCGGTCCTCTTTCCGCCTGGAGGCCGGAGGCCATCAGGAATCTGGCTGCCCATGCGGGAACCGGCAGGCACCACTCTGAAAGAGCTGCGGAGACAGGTCGAAAAGGCCGCACTATTTTCCGGCCTTGAGCCGGACAGCCGCCCTCTGAACCCTCACGTTACGCTTCGGCGGTTTGGCCGGACGGGACCGCCACGGGGATTTGAAAAAAGCCTGAATCAGGCAGGTTACCTCACCAGCGATATATTCTGCTGCCACTCATTCAGTCTCTACTCCAGCCTGCTTACCCCCGAGGGATCAGTGTATACCTGTCTCGAACGCTTTCCGCTGGCGTAAAGGTCTTCCTGACACTGTCTGTTTCTATCCGGGACGCAAAAGCGGATAGTATGGTTACGGCAGCCAGCAACGGTCCCGGGGAGGATCAGTTTCATATGACGGCGAAATACAGGATTTTCGGGATGGAGCTCTCACCCTATTCCGTGAAGGTGCGGTCGTATTTCCGCTACAAGGGAATTCCGCATGAATGGATCGTCCGGGACATGGCGAACATGGCGGAATTCCAGAAATACGCAAAACTCCCCCTGATCCCGCTGGTGGTGACGCCGGAGGGCGAAGGAATCCAGGACTCGACCCCGATTATCGAAAAGTTCGAAAAACTCTATCCCGAGCCTTCAATTCATCCGCCAGCTCGCGAACTCGAGTTTCTCTCTGCCCTCATCGAGGAATATGCGGACGAGTGGGGAAACAAACCGATGTTCCATTTCCGGTGGACCTATGAACCTGATCAGCAGTCGGCGGCCGAGCGGATTGCCTCTGCCACCATGCCCGGAGCCCCCGCGCAGGCGGTTTCCCAGACAGCCCAGATGGTAAGGCAACGCATGGTCCCACGGCTCAAGTTCGTGGGCTCCCGCGAGGAAACCCGGGATCAGATTGAGCAGTCGTTCCGGCAGGTCTGTGCAATACTGGAAAACCACCTGAGCGGACGAAAATACCTTTTCGGAAACCGGCCGGCTCTGGCTGATTTTGGCCTCTATGCCCAGCTCTATGAATGTTCCATCGACCCTACCCCCGGTGCCTACATGAAATCGAACACTCCCCGGACGCTCGAATGGATCAGCCGGATGCTTGATCCGAAGAACGAGGGTGGCTGGGAGTCCTGGGAGCAGCTTGAATCGACCCTCACACCCCTGCTTT
>CAZSFB010000037.1:0-12907 GCA_964606035.1 uncultured bacterium
AGCCTATTGACAAGAGCGAGCCGGGTCTGCGCCTCGAGTACAACTATCTGGATCCACAGTATGCGGAAGTAATTACAGGCGTCGGACCAAACGCTATTGCCGGTGGCGCCACCCTCCCCGGTTCATTCAAGGGCCTCGGGGTTTCACCCTTCGTGATCTACACAGTTACGGACGGACTGTTTGTCCGGGGCGAATACCGCTTCGATGTAGAAAATCCGATGGGTCAGGAAAAGCGTGGAGTCCCATATGGATACTCCCATTTCCTTGGTCTGAACGTAAACGCAACATTCTGATCTTAAAAGGAAAGCCGGGGGCCGAAAGGCCCCCGGTCATTTCCACGGGTCTGGGCCCTCAATAATACAAAACCCCGCCTGCAAGCGGGGTTTTGTATTATTCGCCGACCATCCGTCGGGTAATCTCGTGAATCTTCGCCACTTGGGCAGGTTTTGCAAGATAGAAGTCGGCTCCGAAGTTTTTCGCAAGGCGGACAAGTTCAGCGTCACTTTTTGCGGAAAAAATGACGATTTTGACATCTCGATTGGCCTCACCCGCACGGATGCGCCTGCACAATTCAAGACCATCCATTTTGGGCATCATGATGTCGAGGAAGACAAGGTCGAACTTCTGCTGATCGAGAAGCTCCAATGCCTGTTCCGGATGTCCGCACGTCGAAACCGAATGTCCAATCATCCCCAGCGCCTTTTTCATGATCGCCAGGGTCTCCGGGGCATCGTCTACTACCAGGATGTTCGCCATTTGATTAATTAACCTAACCCTAAATTGGATACAGTGCCAGTTTTCAAACCCAAGAAGGGCCCACATCTCGACTCCGCGCCGAAACATGGTAACAGTTTGATACCGCCTGTCTTTGCACTTGACGGGAGTTCAGTGGGGCAGATAGGGCGCAGGTAACCATGACAACGCGGAGAGCCAAAACCAAGCCAAAGCGTTCAAAGGCCAAGCGCCTATGGGGTGGACGGTTTTCCGAGGGGCGCGACCCCGAAGCAGAAAACTACATGGTGTCGGTGCACTTCGATTCGAAGCTCGCACTGCATGATATCCAGGGCTCAATTGCCCACGCGAAAATGCTTGGACGACAAGGGATTATCCCGAAAAGCGATTCTGCCAGAATCGTCCGTGGTCTCGATACGATCCAGCGAGACATTCTGGCCGGTAAATTCGAATGGGATCACGAAGCAGAAGACGTTCACATGAACATCGAAAAGGAACTCACCAGACGTATCGGCCCGGCTGGCGGCCGGCTCCACACGGCCCGCTCCAGAAACGACCAGGTAGCCCTCGATACCCGGTTATACCTACGTGAACAGATTGATTTCATTTCAAACCTGCTGGCTGACCTGGTCCGGGCGTTCGTGGACACTGCCGCAAACCACGTAAATACCGTCCTGCCTGGCTATACCCACCTGCAGCGGGCCCAGCCCGTAAGTCTCGCGCACCATATGCTGGCTTATGCTTCAATGTTCTGGCGGGATCGCGATCGGCTTCTCGATGCCCGCAAACGAATCAACATCATGCCGTTAGGCTCAGGTGCCATTGCCGGTTCACCGTACAACCTTGACCGGGAATGGGTGGCAAAGGAATTAGGGTTTGACGGCGTCACCCGCAACTCGATGGATGCAGTTGCTGACCGGGATTCATTGGTTGAGTTTCTTTCCATTGCGAATCTTTCATGCCTTCACCTTTCCCGGTTCGCGGAAGAACTGGTCCTGTGGTCCACCTCGGAATTCGGCTTCGTCCGGCTGGCTGAACCATACACCAGTGGTTCCTCACTCATGCCCCAGAAACGGAACCCGGATGTGGCAGAGTTAATGCGCGGGAAATCAGGCCGAGTATTCGGCTCACTGGCTGCATTGACCTTGGCAATAAAAGGGCTTCCGCTCACCTATAACCGCGACCTGCAGGAAGACAAAGAACCCCTCTTTAGTGCCGTCGATACTTGGCGTATGGGCTTGTTGCTAGCCACGAAAATGATCCGGACAGCGAAGTTCGACAGCGACCGTATGAAACAAGCGGTGAGCGATCCCCTGCTTCTAGCTACTGACCTTGCAGATGCGCTTGTCCGGGAAGGAATGCCATTCCGAGATGCACACGAACAGGTGGGGCGCCTGGTCGGTTTTTGCGAGAAATCTGGCAAAACGTTGGCCGATGTGACCCCCGTAGATATCGAGTCGATTGGACTGAAAATCACCAGGTGGATGATTGACGATCTTTCGCCACTTTCGGCCATAGATAGCCGTCGGGTAACGGGTGGAACCGCCAGGAGCGAAGTACGACGGGAAATTGCCAGATGGGTGAACATCCTGTCGGGGAAACCTGCCAAGGGCCACCGATGAACCCCATTGAAATCTGGATGCCCGTTCTGTATTGAAATGCCTGCTGGGGGCGCGGTGGCTACCCATAGGGGCACCAGGTACGCCGCGAGTTAAGGAACGACGTGAACCCGTTCACATACAAGAATTCTGAACTTTATTGCGAGCAGACTCCGCTCTCCAAGATCGCCGAAACGGTAGAAACACCGTTTTACGTATACAGCAAGAACGCCATCGCCGAGAACGTCAAGGCATTCCAGAAAGCATTCAAGGACGTGCCCCACCTTCTAGCTTTCAGCATGAAGGCCAATTCCAATCTGGCGGTTCTCCATACCGTTATCCAGAACGGTGGAGGGCTGGATATTGTATCGAGCGGTGAACTCTATCGCGGCCTGAAGGCCGGCGTGGATCCACGAAAAGTTGTATATTCCGGTGTTGGCAAAAAGGCATCCGAAATCGAATACGCCATCAAGACCGGGATCCTGATGATTAACGTGGAGTCGGCGGAAGAACTCTACAAGATCAATGAGGTTGCCGAACGGCTCCACCTGAAGGCCCCGATAGCTCTCAGGGTCAATCCAGATGTCGATCCCAAAACCCATCCCTACATATCCACGGGCATGAAAAAGGCGAAATTTGGTATTCCGGTCCAGGAATCCCTGAAATTGTACGTGGAAGCCTCAAAAATGAAGGGGATCAAAATCGTGGGTGTGGATTGCCACATCGGCTCTCAGCTTACCTCAACGCAGCCATTTATTGATGCCATGAAGCGAATCAAGGGTGTCATTGAGGAATTACGATCCCGAAACATCGAGGTCACTCATCTCGACATCGGTGGCGGGCTCGGAATTTCCTATAAGGACGAAACTCCGCCTTCCATTGCAGAATATGCGTCTGCAGTCCTTGGTGTCGTCAAGAATCTGGGTTGTACTCTGGTAATGGAACCCGGACGTCGCATCGTTGGAAAGGCTGGCGCCCTTGTCGCGCAGGTGATTTACAACAAGCACGGTGAGTCAAAGGATTTCCTGATTCTAGATGCCGCTATGAATGACCTTATACGGCCTTCCCTTTACGAGGCGTATCACGAAATCGCCCCCGTCAAGGAGAAAAAGGGTGAGAAAAAGCCGGTGGATATTGTGGGACCTGTCTGCGAAAGCGGCGACTGCTTTGCCCATGGACGTGAGTTCCCGGCCGTCGAGCAAGGAGAGCTTGTAGCCATTCTTGACGCTGGTGCTTATGGATTCTCGATGTCATCCAACTATAACACTCGCGCCCGACCGGCAGAAATCATGGTGATCGGAGAGAAGTTCGCGACCGTCCGCAAGGGGGAAACCTTGGAAGATATGATCCGCGGAGAATCCATTTCGATGTTCTGATTTTCACGCCAGTCTGGATTCGTAACGGCACCAATGCTGATTACCTGATTATGACACTACTCCCTTTCACCAAAATGCATGGCACCGGGAACGATTTCGTCGTAATTGATGCCCGGGAGCTTAGTGAATCAGCGCTCGAACAGCTCAAAAAGTCAGCAAGCCGCATTGGTGATCGTCACTTTGGAGTCGGCTTCGACCAGATGCTGATTGTTGAAAAGGCCACCAGGTCGGATGCTGACCTGCGTATGGAAATTGTGAACCAGGACGGTTCAGTTGTTGAAATGTGCGGCAATGGTATCCGCTGCTTCGCCCTTTACGTGAAGAATCTAGGAATTTCGTCCAAGGATGTCCTCAACGTCGAAACGTTGGCGGGGATCATACGCCCTCGAATCGTCGATGGTCTTGTAGAAGTCGATATGGGTGAACCCGTGCTGGACGGACGCAAAATCCCTGTGGCCGTTGATGGCGAAATCCGTGACCGTACGCTCATGATTGCGGGTGAGAAACGGATGGTTACCTGTGTCTCAATGGGAAATCCGCATTGTGTTAACTTTGTCAGTAGCGTCGACAGTGCACCCGTAAAAACACTCGGCCCAAAGATGGAAACAGACCCTCTATTCCCCAGGCGCATCAATGTCGAATTTGCTCAGGTTATCGACCACAGCACTATTCGCCTGCGAGTCTGGGAACGGGGGGCCGGAGAAACATTAGCCTGTGGAACCGGTGCGTGCGCCACGGCTGTGGCCGCTGCATGGACCGGCCGCACAGGACGGAAGGTCACGGTTCAGCTGCCAGGCGGGAACCTATCCATTCACTGGGATGAAAAATCCAACCGTGTATTCATGACCGGCCCAGCGGTCACAGTGTTCGATGGCACCCTGAATCTTTCTGTAGTGGAGTAAACACCCATGGCTCGCCTCAGACTGCAAGGCAATTATGCCGCCCTGATCACGCCATTCCGGAATGGCAGAATTGACGAAAAGCGGTTTGAAGCCCAGATCGAACGCCAGATTAGGGCCGGAGTGAGCGGTCTTGTCCCGTGTGGCACAACCGGTGAAAGTGCGACCCTGTCCCACGAAGAGCATGACCGGCTCATAGAGCTCACTATTGCCATTGCCCGCGGCCGCGTGACGGTCATGGCAGGGACCGGCTCTAACAGCACATCGGAAGCTATCCGCCTGACCGGCAAGGCAGCCAGAGCCGGGGCTGATTGCGCACTATTGATTGCCCCTTACTACAACAAGCCTACACAGCTCGGAATCTATGAGCATTACCGGGAAATTGCCAAGTCGGTTGATATACCGCTTGTTATCTACAACATCCCCGGCCGTACCGGCATCAATATCCAGCCTTCCACGATGGCGCGGCTGGCATCAATCAAGTCCATCGTGGGTCTGAAAGATGCCTCAGGCAATGTGGACTATATTTCCGAACTGAGGTCGCTGGTTGGAGATCGTTTTGCCATTCTTGCAGGCGACGACACCCTGACACTCCCCCTCATGGCTCTCGGTGCGACGGGAGTCATCTGTGCATCCTCCAACGTCCTTCCGGAAGAATACAGCCGTTTGTGTGCATTGGCATTAAAGGGCAAATATTCAGAGGCCCGTAAGCTTCATGAGCGTATCTATCCTCTGACCAAAACGCTCTTCGCCGAGACAAATCCTATTGTAGTGAAGGCCGCCATGGAGATGATGGGACTGGATTCAGGGGAGCTTCGGTTGCCGCTATATACTGCAACCCCCGCAACCCGGGAGGTCCTGAAGAAGGAGCTTTCCGGCCTCAGCAAGCTGCCCGGCAAGAATTCCCGGAAAGGCGGCCGTTAATGTCTCGAATTCGAGTTACTGTTGCAGGAGCGGCTGGTCGCATGGGTCAGCGAAATCTGGCAATGCTGGCTGCCAATCCAAAGGCTTTTACAATCTCTGGTGCACTGGAACATCCAGCCTCCCCCCGACTTGGTGAAGATGTGGGTGCTCTCATCGGCACTGGCGTGACAGGCGTAAAACTGACCCCGGACCCGGCTGTTGCCCTTGCTCATGCCGACGTGATTATTGATTTCACGGTTCCTGCTGCCAGCCTCAAACTTCTTCCGTCGCTGCTCACACACAAAGTCGCACTCGTGCTGGGAACCACCGGCTTTGATGCTTCCGGCCTCAAGGCCGTCAGGACTGCTGCAAAAAAAATCCCGGTCGTTTTCGCTCCCAACTTTTCCGTTGGCGTCAACGTGCAAATGAAGCTTCTGGAACAGGCGGCGAATCTTCTTGGTGAAGGTTACGATATCGAAATTGTCGAAATGCACCATAACAAGAAGAAGGATGCACCCAGCGGCACTGCCCTCGGTCTAGCTCGTGTGCTTTGCGAAGCGACCGGACGGTCATTTGAGAAGGACACAGTATACTCTCGTGTCGGAGAAACTGGCGCACGTACCAAACGGGAAATAGGCATTCAAACGCTTCGCGGAGGAGACGTCGTCGGAGAGCATACCGTCTATTTTGCTGGTGCCGGGGAACGCATAGAAATCACCCACCGCGCTACCAGCCGGGATAATTTTGCGGCCGGTGCTGTCCGATCAGCCCGCTGGGTAAAAGGCCGGAAGCCGGGACTGTATACCATGCAGGACGTTCTCGGACTTACCAAACTATAACCGGATGAAAATCCTGGAGATATTAGAGCTTCGCAGGCGGCATGCGGTACCGTTCGAAATCCCTCCTCGAGGGAAAAGCTGGAACCCCACGGCAGACCACGACCCGTCAACGGGGAGGACCGTTGTCTGGCCCGCGCCTGGCGCTACCGGGATGAGCCTGTGCTTTGATCCGGGGTCACCGTTTTACCACTCGACAATAGTCTTCGCCACGGATGAGCGACCCGCCAATGCACCGCACCATCTTGCAGCAGCCTTCCTGAGTCAACTCGTCCGAAACGAACTCCGATGCATATCAGGCACCTTTGGCGCTTCCTTCCCATTGAAGGCAGAGGGAGCGACTTTTCCAGAAACTTTTCGTCAAGTCGACTATCTAGAAGACAATGGTGTCCGGTCCGAGTACTATGAATTCAGTCTGAAAACCACGAGCTGGATCGGGCCGGGAAATTACACCAGAACAGTTCTCCGTACACTTGAAAAACGGGGGGCCAGGTTGGCTACCCGACATTTTTTGGTTCCGAAAACCTATACACTCCGTCCTTACCATGAACTTTTCCTCGATGGATTGCTGCGGGTGAGTTGGCCTCTTCCAGGTAATTCAAGCCGACAGATATTCGTCGCTTATGGTTTTGGTTCCCGGTTCGTAGATGGCTACCTTGAAGCGAACAACTGGCCTCTCGTGAAGCCGGAGATAAGTGGACTTATTTACGGGACAGATTGGAGACCCCCTTTATGACCTCCATCCACAGAACGATCGCACATGGCACCCTCCTGATTTTCATGGCGCTTCCCGCCTGTGGTTCCAAAAACCGATGGGAAGGGAATCCCGGCCGCAAGCAAGATCCAATCGCAGGGAAAATCGACACAAGTGCCCTGGTGGATAAAGCCACCGCGGCAGTCAAGGGGGCACCGGAGGCTCCGCCCGACAAAGAGCCGCAGCCACTGGAGTCTACGTCAGCGATTATGGCACAAGCAGGTCCCGTCACAGAGGCAGTGATCACGCCTGCCCATTCCGGTCCAGCAACCAGCCTGCTGGCAAACGCACAGATTAATGTCCTTCGATGGGGAGCACTCGCAATGAAACCGTGGGTGCTTGTTTCACTCGACGAAGCGGTAGTTGCTGGTTCCTATAGAGCCACAATACGAGCGGCCGGTGATACGAATGCCCAGTCCCTGCCTTTTAGCCCGATGGTTGAAGAGTTGCGTACGGAACTGGCAAAAACTCTCCCTAGACTCAGGGGAGAGCCCAAATTGCTCGAGACAATTCTTCAGGACCGTGAGGGGAAAACCATCGGCATACATGATGGAACTGGCTGGAAATTCAGCACCCCCGGTTGAACCCCAACCCACTTGTGACGATTTTGTTTGACATCCCCAAACCCCTTCATTAAGGAAGGGCCCAGATTGACTCGCCAGTCAACCGGGTGATCCGGAGGCCAGGCGGAAGAGTCCACACAAATCATTCTTTAAGGAGATTCTCGCTCATGGGTAAACCACTTGAAGGCAGGGTAGCAATTGTCACGGGCGGCGGCGGTGCGCTTGGACGTTCACACTCGCTCACGCTCTCGAGCCTTGGCGCCAAGGTTGTTGTGAATGACTTGGGCGGTTCGCTCAAGGGCGAAGGCGCGGACAAGACTTCGGCTCAAAAGGTTGTCGACGAGATCAAGAGCAAGGGCGGCGAAGCTGTCGCCAACTACGATACCATTTCCACAGCAGAAGGCGGTGCTGCAGTCGTCAAGAGTGCCGTCGACGCTTTCGGAAAAGTCGATATTGTAATCAACAATGCTGGATTTCTCCGGGACGTGTCGTTCACGAAAATGACCGATGATGACTGGCTGGCAATCATCGGTGTGCACCTGACCGGTGCCTATTATGTGACGAAAGCTGCCTGGCCCCGCATGAAGGACCAGAACTACGGCCGCGTCATCATGACCGCTTCTGCCGCTGGTATTTATGGGAATTTTGGCCAGGCCAACTATTCTGCCGCCAAAATGGGTCTTATCGGCTTTGGTCAAACACTTGCTCTGGAAGGCAAGAAGAACAACATCAACGTGAATATCATAGCGCCTATCGCACGTTCCCGGCTGACCGAGACTGTGATGCCTCCCCCGATGCTCGAGAACCTCAAACCCGAGTTCGTCTCCCCGCTGGTTGCATATCTCTGTTCTGAAGAGTCCAAAGAAACCGGTGGAACCTTTGAGGTCGGCGGCGGCTACTTCACGAAAATCGCCTGGTACCGCAGCCCGGGTGTCGGTCTCAAGACTACCGAACCGATCAACTATGATGTGATCAAGGAAAACTTCCCGAAGATCACCGATTTCACGAACGCCAAGATGTGCCGGACGATACAGGAATCGACCATGGCCGTGATGGCGAACCTGTCCAAGAAATAAGAGGCCGATATAGTCTGGAGCCCCGGTACTCATCAGAGATCCGGGGCTCCAGTTTTTGAATCCGAGCGAGGCTGCAAATGGAACGAGTTCATTATTCTGCCGAAGGGAAGATCGGGGTCATCAGACTGGATGACGGCAAGGCCAATGCCATGCAGGGAGAACTGTTCAGCCAGCTTGGAATGGCACTCGACCGGGCTGAGTCAGAGAAGGTTTCAGCTCTTGTGATAACCGGTCGCGAGAAATTTTTTTCTGGCGGCCTGGACCTGAAGGCCCTGCCGATGCTGAAGAAAGAAGAGCTGATCACGACACTCAGCGCATTCCCTGTCCTGATGCAGCGGATCTTTCTTTTTCCAGTTCCAGTCATCTGTGCATCGGGTGGGCACGCACTGGCTGGCGGGATGGTAATGTACCTCATGGGCGATTATCGGATTGCCGTGAAAGATGACAGTCACAAGTATGGATTGAATGAGACTGCCATTGGGCTTCCCCTGCCCTCATGGGTTGTGGCCACCTGCCAGCAGACGATTCCTCACCGGTACCACATGGACATGATGGTGCACGCTAAGGTCATGCCACCATCTGAAACTTTCCGTCGTGATGTCACCCAGGAGCTGGTGAACTCACCCGCCGAGTTGCTCCCGCGGGCGGTAGAAAAGGCGAGAGAACTGTCAAGGCTGATCCAGCCCGCCTATTCTACCACCAAGGTTAGGCTCAGAAAACCACTGCTGGAAGCCGCTGCAGCGAAAGCTGACCAGGAGATGTCGGGCTTCCTGACGACAGGCCCTTTTGCAAATATCAAGTAAGCGTGAGATTCAAAACAACCTGTCGGCAAACCACCGGGTGACATGGCCCAAACGGGGGAGTGTGTATACGAGCCAGACCAGCAGGTCATGAAAATGGACTAATCCCGCATATGCGATTGCGAGCCCGGCAAACCCCTTCCAGGAGAATTCGCTCCAGACCAACTTCTCTTTGCCCTGAATAATCGACAGGAATGGAACCCAATGAACCCGCTTCTGGTAGGTATTATATTCCGCACCCCACGCTTCACGCACGGACGGTGTCTCCAGATACCATACACCCAGCACGTTATAGGTCAGCAGCCCAAGTGACCAAATCACAGCTAATAAGCTCCCAAAGATCAGCGTTTTAGCCAACAGAGTAAAAAAGACTGCGACATAAAGAGGGTGCCGGGTAATTCGGTAAATTCCGGCTTGTAACAGCTCAAATTTTTCCGGGGGTTTCCAGAGCCCCCAAAATGAAGGGCCCATTGGAATCACTGCATACATGAAAAACATTGTTAGACCCATCAACACATATATGAGTGGCCGGAACCAGGGCTCCCCTCTCAGATTCCAGAGAATCAACGATTCTGGGTTTTTCTGAGCCAGATAAAGGATCGATGCACCCAGCAGGAAAACAACGCCGAACACGTAAAAGAACCGGTAACTCACCCATCCCATGACCGGTTCTAGACGCTGCTTGATCAACTTGCGGGGCCAGAAGCTCGACCAGATAGAAAACGCGAGAACATGAAGGAACATGCCCAGATACGGGTTCATGTCCTGACTGGCTGTTGTCTCCAGAATGGTATCGCTCCTGACAGTTTGTGGTGCAGACTTTAGCTGATTTTCCGGCAGAAAAGGCAGCCGGTGTGAATAAACGTTCATGCTGTTTGGAATTGACTTGCCACTGCAATTGTCGTTTATTGACCGGAGGGCCTTTCCGCCGCAAGCAGCGGACGGCCACGGTGAGGGCTGGGTACACCGGGTAACGTCCGGCACTGGAAGTTCCAGCCAATTGGAAAATTCATTTTCTCAGATAATTCTGACCGCATCCGATACAGGAACCGGCTCTCTTTCGATTTCAGAGCTACTCGAGCACAGCACGGGCATTGGCCTGCTGGTGCTGGTTCTGCTTCTGGGTATTTCCGCGGTCTCCTGGGCGATTATCTTTCTCAAATGGAACCAGATACGGCACTCGAGGAATCGTTCAACCGAATTCATTGACCTTTTCTGGGAAAAGAGGGACCTCGACAAACTTGCGCAGGCCATTAGAAATGGCGAGGTCGAAGGACCGGCCGCACGGGTCTTCCAGGCTGGGTATGGAGAGTTGTTATCCATGGGCGTCGGGGACGAGACCTCACCCGCAGCCAGCAGTCCACAATGGTCACCAAATCTGGAACGAGCTCTTCAAAGAAGCCTTACTGCCGAGCAAACCCGACTGGAAAACCACCTGGTATTCTTGGCAACCACAGGAAGCGCCTCTCCTTTTATCGGCCTGTTCGGAACTGTTTGGGGAATCATGACCAGCTTTCAGGCCATTGGACAGCTCAAGTCTGCGGATCTGGCCGTGGTCGCTCCCGGTATTGCCGAAGCACTCATTGCGACTGCCGTAGGGCTGTTTGCGGCCATCCCGGCCGTAGTCGCATATAATTTCCTTGGGACTAGGATACGGATTCTTATGCGTGACCTGAATGGTTTTGGTGCCGACCTTTTAAATGCCATCCAGAGGCATTTCTACCGGAAAGGGAACTAGGCATGGCTTTTTCCGGTACGGGAGACGATTCGGGACTTGTTAGCGATATAAATGTTACCCCTCTTGTAGACGTGATGCTCGTGCTGCTGGTCATCTTTATGGTCACGGTGCCAGCACTGGTGGGGGGCGTAAACGTAGATCTCCCCAAAACCCGGGAGGCGACGCCCGCCTCCGCAACCGAATCAATAGTTATTTCCATAACCCGGAATGGCGACACATATATTGGCCGGGAGAATATCAGAGCTGGCGATTTACCGTCTAAAATCCAGCAGCTCACTAGTCGTTCTCAAAACAAGAATCCTACCGTATTTCTCCGTGCCGACCGTCGAGTGCCTTATGGTGAAGTTGTGCGGATAATGTCGAATCTTCGTGGAAATGGCATTACCCGGCTCTCGCTCATTACCGAACCTGAACAGCTTGAAGGGCAACCCTGATTTGGTAGCGACGATTCCCACCATTTCCAGTTCTGCAGTCAATGATGGGGCCATCAGCCTCACCCGCTATCTACTAATCTCCACGGCGATTCATCTTGTCTGTGTTGGTCTGGCAATCTGGGTCCCTTGGAATAAGTTCAATCCACTCCTGGAGTCGCCACCTCTGGATACGATGGAAGTCACGCTCAGCATGACGGCACCAGCAATCGCGCCTGCCGCCAGCAATAAAGTATCTGTTCCGATTCCAGCGGAAGCGACCTTTAAGCCATCTGGAAAGTCGTCCTTTCCTGTATCGCCGATCACACCGGCCACACCAGCCGAAGCGATCCCGTCAGTTGACAAAACCGCCATTCCATTAATTACCAAGGAGCGCTCTTTGGAGGACAGGAGGCGGCTCGAAAAAGCTGAGCAAAAAAAGGCAGAAAAAATGGTTCGTGACCCCTCGAAGCCTGCCATGGAGAGCCCTCGGATCGCCCAATTCTCCCCCCCAGTTTCAGCCTCTTCCAAGACACAGGAAATTGAAGACCGGCTAGCCCAGAAACTCCGTGAGGCAAGAGAGGCCATTGCCAAGGCGAGGGAATACGGAACCGGGACAGGAATTGGGTCACAAGGAGGGGGTACGGTCGCACAAAGCAATAATCCGGCACAGTCGGGTGGATCTGGTGCAGGCATGCCAGAAGGAACAGGCAGACAGAGCCTTTTGGCGGCAGCCGATAGGGTTCAACGCGATGCTTACGAAAGCTACCGAGGCCAGATCATGGCCGCCGTCCGGGACAACTGGGAGGTGCCAGCCTCGGTCAAAGGGCTGGCCCTGGAATCGACTTTCAGAATAGAAATATCCAGCGATGGAGAAATTTTATCTGCAAAAATGCTTAAAAGCTCAGGTAATCGCGTTTTCGATGATGCTGTGTCACGGGCACTCTCAAAGATTACCAGCACTGGCCTCCCCCCGGCCGGGTTCCCCCGTATCGTAAATCTTGTCTTCGACAACCGGTCATTGGATCAATAATGAGATTGCTCGGTTTGTCCCTCTTACTGAATCTTCTGCTTTCGGGGGTTTCATGGGCTCAGGAGGAAACTATCCGGGTATTCCGGCCGGGCTTCAGGAAAATTGGCGTCGCCATCGTCGATTTTTCAACTGAAGGATTTAGCCCGGAAATGGGTCGGGAAGTAGCCTTCATTATCCGCAGTGACCTGG
>CAZSFB010000038.1:0-12868 GCA_964606035.1 uncultured bacterium
CCCGACAGGTAGACGAGCAAAACCGGCCCGAGCGGTTGCAGATAATCCGGGATGATCTGGACATAGATATCCGGAATGATGAAGTGCATGATTCCGGCGAAAATGTAGATGCCGGCCATGACATAAAGCGCGGTCTTGCTGGCTGGTTTCATCGATTGTGTTTCCCTCTTCAGGGTTGAACTGTGCATTTGCCGGTATGCCGGGAACAGGGTTGCCCCGTTCGCTGCCCTGCCGCCGGATGGAGCCAACGAGTGGTTGACAGCCACCCCTTCGACCGGAACACTTTGCCCGTTTCAGGAAACGGGCGGGGAGCAGAGCGTGCCAGAGAGTCCCATTGACGAACTTCGCAAATGGTACCGGACCTTCATGCTATATGGCGAGTTGGCGGTGATGACCCCGGTTATGGGGGTCTATTCCATCGCCTTCGGTACCCTCGACAAACTGGGGCTGAACGACGATCCGCACCACTACGGAAACTATCCGACCTATGGATACTGCGAGAGCAATTTCTGGGCGGCCAATACGACGCATGAGTTCATGGGCAAGAGGCCCGAAAAACTCTCTCCCTATATCATCATGGCCAATCACCGCTCGCATCTGGACGGTCCCGCCATGCTGCTCGAGCTGAAGCCGGTCACATTCCGATTTCTGGTGAAGCAGGAGCTGCTGTACGTCCCATTCCTCGGACAGGCGTTCTGGGCGCTGAACTTCATATTCGTAAAGCGTGGCGACAAGGAATCGGCGAGGGAGTCAGCCCAGCAGGTGATCTGCCGGATCCAGGGTGGCGAGAACATTGTCGTTTTCCCGGAAGGCACCCGCTCCAGGGACGGCCGGATGCTGCCGTTCAAGAAGGGCGGGTTTCTAATGGCAATCGAGGGCGGGGTGCCGATCCTGCCGGTGGGTATCGCCGGTTCCGCCCAGATGTACGGATACGGGTTCAAGGTCCGGGCTGATCGCGGCCACATCGTGGTCAACTGCGGCGAGCCCATCGAGACTGCCAGTTATACGCTGGACCGTGTGGATGAGCTGGTTACCAGGGTGCGTAACCGGATCAGGGATCTGGAGATGGAAGCCCATCTCGTTTGGCAGCGGCGTGCCCGCGAACTGAAACTCCCGGTGCCGGAGGAGATCATTAGCCGGCTACCGGGAGATTCCTTGGAAAATTCCTGAACTGGCAAATGGAGGCGACGGGCGGACGTTTTCCGCCTATTTTGTGTTCACCTTCATCCGCGCCAGTGTCCGAAGCCGCAGGGCGTTCAGGCGGATGAACCCCTCGGCATCGCGCTGGTTGTAGACGCGGTCCTTCTCGAAGGTGGAAAGCTGCGGGTCATACAGCGAGTAGCGGCTCTTTCTGCCCGCCACATAAATATTTCCCTTGTACAGTTTCAGCCGCGCTGTTCCGGTGACGTTCTCCTGGGTGGAGTCCACAAGCGCCTGTAATGCCTCGCGCTCTGGTGCATACCAGAAACCGTAGTAGACCAGTTCGGCAAACTTCGGCATGAGTGAGTCGCGCAGGTGCATTGCCTCGCGGTCCATCGTTATGGACTCGACCGCCCGGTGGGCGGCATGAAGGATCGCGCCGCCGGGGGTCTCGTAGACGCCCCGGGACTTCATGCCCACGAACCGGTTTTCCACGAGATCCACACGGCCCACGCCATGCCGTCCGCCGATCTCATTCGCTTTCTCCAGCAGGCTGGCCGGGGAGAGTTTAGCCCCGTTGAGGGCGACGGGCGTCCCCTTCTCATAGTCGATTTCGATGTATTCGGCCTTGTCCGGGGCCTGTTCCGGCGGTACCGCCATGCGGTACATGTCGGAGGTGCTTTCAAACCACGGGTCCTCCAGGATGCCGCCCTCATAGGAGATGTGCAGCAGGTTCCTGTCAGTGGAAAACGGCTTCTCGGCGGTGGCCTCCACCGGAATGTGGTGTTCCTTGCAGTAGGCGATGAGGTCCAGGCGTCCCGTGAACTTCCACTCTCGCCACGGGGCAACCACGGTAACCTCGGGCTTCAGCGCGTAATACGTGAGTTCAAACCGCACCTGGTCATTGCCCTTGCCAGTGGCGCCGTGGGACACGGCGTCGGCGTTTTCCCGGTTGGCGATCTCGATCTGCTTTTTCGCGATGAGAGGCCGGGCGATCGAGGTGCCTAGATAATACTGGCCCTCGTACATGGCGTTGATCTTCAGCATGGGGAAGACGAAATCCCGAACGAACTCCTCGCGGAGATCTTCCACGTACAGCTTCGATCCGCCGGTGGCCTTGCACTTCTTTTCAAGGCCATCGAGCTCGCCGGTACCTTGGCCAAGGTCGGCGGTGAAGCAGACGACCTCGCACTGGTAGGTTTCGACGAGCCACTTGAGAATGACACTGGTATCCAGCCCGCCCGAGTAGGCTAGGACTGCTTTCCTGACCGATTTTTCAGCCATAAACGCTCCCGCGTTACGGGGTGTCGTCTTTCCTGGGGACTTCCGGGACCGGACCAAGGGGTTTTTCCCGCTGCCGGAACCGGGTCAGCTCCTCGTACTTGTCCGGAGGGCCTCCGTAAACGCGGTGGCATGCGTAGCAAGACTCCACGAGCTTGGCAAAGTTTTCCTCGATCAGTTTCTGGCTGTCATCCCGGTAGGTGAGTGCCCGGATGTCGGACACCGCCGCCTTCCCTCTCTGGCTGAAATGGAACCATTTGGATTCGTTCCCGACAGGGGCGACCTGGAGCTGGGTGCTCACGGCATACAGGGTCTCGGCGGCCTCCCGTATTCCCTTCTTGTCCTTCTTCTCAATCGAAACGCCCAGCCGGTCCAGAGCCGGCGAGGCGTATTCCTGCATGTATAACAGCACATAAACCTTGCGATAATCCGGTGGTAGTGCCTTGAAAAAGCCACTCTCCTGGAGCCGTTTTTTCAGCATTTTAACATCCTCGTTCGCCCGGTTTTTTTCCGAGACCGGCCCCTCAGGTGAGGGCTCCGGCTTCGGATACTGGATCCTGCCACCGGGTCGCGCCTCCTCGGCGCGGGATATCGCGAAGGTCTGGAGCAGCATCGCCAGAACGAGAACGGTTGTCAGTAAAGAACCAGACTTCATATGAGCCGGGATAGTTTAGCCGGTCTTGTTACAATATTGCGAAACTCGGTTGGGCAATTCGCAGAGTGATGGTCATAATATGCGCCCAGCATGGGAATCATGGCGGTTGACTGGGGTGAGAAACGTGTCGGGGTGGCCCTCTCCGATGACAGGGGACTGGATGTCCGCCCGTATTGCATTCTGGAAAGGACATCTGACGCTCAGGTGCTAGAAGAACTTTCCAGGATTATTTCCGAGTGGGACGTAAAGGTGATCGTCGTGGGGGCGCCGTATAATATGGATGGCTCCGAGGGCCCCCAGTACGAACGGGTCCGGAAGGTGGCGCTCCGGATCGAGGGCCGTTGCCGTCGTCCCGTGTGGCTAATGGACGAGCGGCTCACAAGCCATGAGGCGGAGAGCGGTCGGTGGAATAAAGACAGTATGGATGATGTCGCAGCGGCCATTATCCTGAAAAGCTATCTCGATAACCCGGCTGCCGCCCGCAAGCCGTTCCAGTCGGCCGGCGGCCTGAAAGGAACCCATTGAGTCCTGCCGAGCACGTCCCCTCCCACAAGGGTTTCTGGATAGTGCTGGTGACACTGTCCGTGGTTCTGTTCATTGTCGGAGCGGCGGCCAGTCTGGAGGTGTTCCGGTTCCTGAACACGGCACCCAATCCGCTGTCGGGAGAGAAAATCCGCTTTGAGATACCCCGGGGTATGTCCCCACTCGCGGTGGCCGAGCTGCTGAAAGATCGTGGGCTGGTGACCGAAGCCCGCCATTTTTACTATTACCTCCGCCTGAAAAAGGCGCAGCCCAAGGCTGGCGAGTATGAAATATCTCCGACGCTGACACCGCCGGAAGTCCTGAAACTTCTGGAAAGCGGAATGATCGTCTGGCACGAGTTCCGTTTCCCCGAGGGGCTCACCGGGTGGGAAATCGCTAAACGGCTCGATGCCGCAGGATATGGCCCCGAGGCGGAATACGTCGCGCTGATATATTCGCCTGAGTTCGCCAGCGAGCTGGGGATTCCATCGGACCGGCTGGAGGGTTATCTCTTCCCGGCGGTTCACCGCTTTTCAAAGCCATTCCGGCCCCGCGAGATCCTGAAGCAGATGGTCTCCGCCCTGCGTGACAATGCCACGCCGCAGATCCTTGAGGAGGGCCGTGCACGGGGGCTGGACACCCTTCATAAGATTGTGACGCTCGCGTCGATTGTCGAGAAAGAGACGGGGCTCGCCAGCGAACGGCCTGTCATCAGCTCGGTCTTTCACAACCGCCTTGCACGGAAAATGCGGCTCCAGACTGACCCGACCGTCATTTACGGATTGATGCCCCTTTTCGACGGCAACATCAGGAAAGAGGATCTGCTCCGGGACCATCCCTATAATACTTATCTGCGGTCAGGGCTCCCTCCCGGCCCCATTGCGCAGCCTGGTCTGGCCGCCATCGAGGCCGCCGTCAGTCCCGCCGAGACGGACTACAGTTTCTTTGTTTCACGCAACGACGGGTCTCATGAGTTCACGAAGAGCTATGCCGATCATGAAAAGGCGGTCGCCTACTGGCAGATGGATCCGGTCCGGCGGCGTATGATGCGTGAGAAGGCAGCCCGGGAGAAGGCTGGCCGGACGGTTCCCTGACGGCCGTTGCAACTGATTTCTCGCGGATTTGTCCTGCTGCTTCACTCCCATCAAAAGACCGGTTAGACACGTCGGCTATGCCAAAAAGCATGACAGGTTTCGGGCGTGCACAGGGGGTCGTGGGGGACCGGCAGGTCACGTGCGAGATCCGGTCGGTGAACAGCCGCAACCTTGATCCCAAGTTCCGGCTCCCGCCGTCCCTGTTCGCGCTGGAGGCGAGGATCACAGATACGGTTCGGAGCAGGGTGAACCGCGGCCGGCTGGATGTGACGATTGAGGAAACGGTGATCGCGGGCGGCGGCAAGCCGGTCACCATTGATCTGCCGCTCGCGGAACATTACCTGAGGGAGTTCAACGAGCTTGCCACCTGCCTTCACCTGAAACCCGAGCCATCAGACCTGTTCAAACTGGTGATCACCCAGCGCGATGTTATCCGGCAGAGCCGGTTCGAGGTGTCTGAACAGGTTGCCGAACAGGTCGTCGCCATCGTGGAAGAGGCGTTGAGGGAACTGGACATGTCTCGCACGGTCGAGGGGGAGCACCTGACCCTGGATGTTAGCCAGCGGGTGGAAGGCCTTGGCTCGCATCTTCCTGCCATCCGGGAGGCCCGGCCCGAAGCCGTGGCGAACCTGAAGGAGCGGGTCCAGAAACGGCTTAAGGAGCTGGATGCAGAGCAGAAGCTGGACGAGGCGCGGCTCGCGCAGGAGGTGGTCTACTGGACCGACCGGGCCGACATCACAGAGGAGGTGGTGCGGCTTGAAAGCCACCTCCAAAAGTTCCTGGATATCCTATCTGGCAAGGAACCCTGCGGACGGAAGCTCGACTTTCTGGTGCAGGAGATATACCGGGAGTTGAACACGATTGGGTCGAAGGCCCAGAACACTTCCGTCGCCCACAGGATCGTTGACATGAAAAGCGAGGTTGAGCGGATACGTGAGCAGATCCAGAACCTCGAATAGGAAAAGTGCCAGAGTGCCGGCCGCAGGCCGAAGGGGGGGGCGGGTCGAGCTGCCGCGTCCCCGCGGTGTTGTTGTCGTGGTTGCGGGCCCTTCGGGGAGTGGCAAGTCCACGCTGGTGAAACGGCTCCTTAACGAGGACCCGAAACTCAAATGGAGCGTCTCCTACACCACCCGTCCCATGCGGACAGGGGAACGCAACGGCCGGGACTACCACTTTATCACCCCGGAGAGGTTCCGGCAGATGATCCGGGCCGGTGAGTTCCTGGAATACGCCCATGTCCACGGGATGAACTACTACGGTACCGGAAAGGCATGGATTGAGAGCCAGGTTTCCCGAGGCCGGGACATTCTTCTCGAAGTGGATCTGGAGGGAGCGCGCTCCATCCGCAAGCGGATGAGGGAAGCCGTACTGGTTTTCATCCTGCCTCCCTCGATGGCCGAGCTCCGCCGCCGCCTCCGGAACCGCAGGACCGACACTCCCGAGCAGATTGAAAGGCGGCTGCGGACCGCCGAAGCGGAGATGAAGGCGGCGAGGGAGTTCAACTATTTCGTCTATAACGACAACGTGGACGATGCACTGCTCCGGTTGAAATACATTGTCGGGGCCGAGCGCTGCCGAGTCAGGAAATAACGTACCGCTAAACGAACATGCCGATCCGTATCTACAATACGCTTCACCGCCGTCTCGAACCGTTTGAACCGCTGCTGCCGGGCAAGGCGGGCATCTATGCCTGCGGGATCACCGCCTATGACCTGAGCCACCTGGGCCATGCCCGCGCGCTTATCACCTATGATCTTGTGGTTCGTTACCTGAAATACAGCGGCTATGACGTCACGTTCGTAAGGAATTTCACGGACGTTGATGACAAGATTATTGCCCGGGCCAATGAAAAGGGCGAGGAGCCGGGCGCGCTGGCGGAGCGGTACATCAGCGAGTTCCACACCGACACGGCGAAGCTCAACCTCCTGAAACCCGATCATGAACCTCGTGCCACGGCCGCCATGGCCAAAATCATCGCGATGACGGAGAAATTGATCGCACGTGGAATGGCTTACGAGGCCGGTGGTGACGTGTTCTTCTCGGTAGAGTCGTTCAAGACTTACGGCAAGCTCTCCGGCAAGGCGCTGGAGGATCTCGTGGCAGGGGCCCGCGTGGACGTGAACCGGATCAAGCGTAATCCGCTCGATTTCAACCTCTGGAAGGCCGCCAAGCAGGGGGAACCCTCGTGGGATTCCCCCTGGGGCAAGGGCCGGCCCGGATGGCATATCGAGTGCTCGGCCATGTCCATGGACATCTTGGGCGAGACCTTCGACATCCACATGGGCGGTCTCGACCTGATTTTTCCCCACCACGAGAATGAGATCGCCCAGAGCGAGGGCTGTACCGGAAAGGAGTTCGCCCGGTACTGGATCCACAACGGTTTTGTGAACATCAACCACGAAAAGATGTCGAAGTCGCTCGGCAACTTCTTCACGCTCCGGGACCTGCTGGAGAAGTTTCCCGGCGAGGTGCTCCGGACCTACATCCTCGGCACCCATCACACCAAGCCGCTGGACTATTCGGATGCGGAGCTCCGGCAGGCAGAAAGCGGGCTTAAGCGGCTCTACGAGACGCTCGCGCTGTGCAGTGAGATAGCCGGAACAGAGGCTGCCGGGGATGCGGACGGGGCTGCTCCAACCGCCCAGGAACAGAAAGTTCTTGACCAGATCGCAGGCCTGAAAGCCCAGATCGAGTCTTTCATGGACGATGATTTCAATGCCGCCGGTACGCTGGGGGCGGTGCAGGGGGTCCGGAAGGCGGTCAACGAATACCTGACAGCCAGGGATTTTCACCCGACGGCCATTTCACGGCGGATCGCGTCGGCCTTTCTCGCGGAGGTGCCGAGGGTCCAGTCCGTGCTCGGAATCCTTTACCAGAAACCGCAGGAGTTCTTGGCCGATCTGGACTGCCGGGCCGCCGCCCAGTCGGGCATTTCGGAAGTCGAAATTGCAGCACTCATATCCGAGCGCAGGGACGCACGGGTGGCTAAAAACTTCGCACGGGCGGATGAGATCCGGAAAATCCTTCTGGAAAAGGGTGTCGAAATCAAGGATGGCCCGCAGGGGACTACCTGGAGCTGGAAGCGGTAGCCGTGGCACAGCGGATACCCATTGCGCCGGGGTATCGGCTGGCATAATCTCGTTGGCATATGGCTGGACTGCTCGAAAACGCCCTCGACCGGCTGGTGAATCCGGTGCGGGACCCGGAAGTCATGGAGCGCATCCGGTTCCTCCAGACACTTCCCTTGTTCAAGGACTTGTCCGCGCGACAGGCCGGCAACCTTCTGACCGAGTGTGTCGAGCGCAAATACAATCCGGGCGACACGATTTTCAACGAGGGAGACCAGGGCAACGCCCTCTTTATTGTGGTCGAGGGTTTTGTTGCAATCACCAAGAAGGGGGAGGGAGGTGAGACCCAAACCCTTGTGAACCTGGGACCGGGGACCTATTTCGGCGAGTTGGCACTGCTCGACGCGCTGCCCCGGTCCGCGTCGGCGGTGGCGATTGACGGATCCTCTGTGCTGATCCTCTACAAGGCAAACTTCGATGCGCTGGTCTCCAAGCGGGCGGATATTGGCCTGCCGGTGATGGCGGCTGTCGCGGAAAATCTGGCCCGCCAGGTCCGGCGCCTGAACGAGCAGGTGTTCCGGCTGCAGGGCGGGAAAGATACCCGTGCCTAGGGAACGGCCGCACCTATGAGCCAGACCGAGACCCGCAATCTCGAACTGATCGAACGGTGGCTCCGGATTGTGCTGCTGCTTCTAGGGACAGGTGTGTTCCTGTTCGTTTTTTTTCAGCTCAAGCACATCCTGTTGCCGTTCGTCATTTCCATCATCATTGCGTATGTGATGAACCCGGCGGTCAGGTTCCTGGAGGCACTGGCGGTGCGCCGGTCGGCGGCCGTGACACTGCTGACCTCGATGCTCATGCTGGTTTTTTCGGCTGTGGTCTGGTTCGGAATTCCCGCACTGGCGAACGAAATCGAGACAATCCAGCAGCGGCTCCCCGAGGTTACTAAGGATCTCAAGGTCTTTGTCGTACAGCTCGAGAACACCCTTGAGGAAAGCTATCCGATGATCGGCGCACAGCCGGTGATCGGCCCGGCCTTCGAGGAACTGGAGGCGAAAAGCAGCCAGCTCGCGGCGGAGATCCCAAAGTGGATCATGAGCCATGCAGACCAGATTGTCCTGTTGCTGCTCGTGCCGTTTAACGTGTTCTTCTTTCTGCGCGACGGCGATGTCTGGATGCAGAAGATATACAACCTGTTGCCCAACCGGTATGTTGAGACCGTCCTGTCGGTGGTTTCCGAGATCAACGCCTCGCTCGGCGGCTACATCCGGGGGCTGCTGATTGACGGGGCCATTGTGGGGAGCCTCATCGCCACGGGACTGTATTTCCTAGGAGTGGACTACTGGTTGCTCATCGGCCTGATCACGGGGATCGGAAACCTGATCCCCTACTTCGGTCCGATTCTCGGATTTTCCCTCGCGGTAATCGTGGCGGTTCTCGGCACCGGTGGCCCCGCTGTGATCCTCAAGATCGGTGTGCTGTTCGGCATCATCAAGTTCCTGGACGATTTCTTTTTCCAGGTCCTGATTGTCGGCGCGTCGGCGCATGTCCATGCCGTTCTGGTCGTCCTGAGCGTGTTTCTGGGTGGATATCTTCTGGGGATTGTCGGAATGGTCATCGCGGTGCCGGTCACCGTGAGCATCCAGGTCATGATCCGAATCCTGATAGACCGTTCACGATTCCGGACGACGGTGGCGGCGAGGGAACGATCTCTGGGCGGCCACTGGGTCTGCTGAACGCCCGGTTTGGTGATGCCGTGAATATCCGCCAGCTTTCTTTCGAGCCGTCCTACGACGAGACGCACTCCTGCCGGACAGAAGATGGCTGGGAGATCGTGCTTTACCGCTACCGGCCCCGGCTGGCTGGCGCCCCGAAGACCCCGCCGGTTCTTCTGGTGCATGGCGGCGCCTCGACGAGGTTTTCCTGGGATCTGGGCGAGGGGTTTGGCCTGGCACCGTGGCTCGCGGAGCGCGGATTCGAGACCTGGACGATGGACCTCCGGGGCAGAAAGCGTGCGGGGAAATGGCACAACCGGCTGAAACTCCCGCAATGGACGTTTGATCATCTAGTTGAATACGACCTGCCCGCAATCCTTGATACGGTCTGCCGCCTCTCGGGTATGGCGGCGGTCAACTATGTGGGCCACTCGATGGGCGGGATGATCGGCTACTGCTACCTGATCCGGTTTTCCGGCGGGGCGGTTTCACGGATGGTGACGCTGGGGTCCCCTGCCTTTATCCACGGGGTGCCGCCGTGGGTCGGACTCGTTCGCTCATGGATGTACCGGTCGATTCCCGATATCCGCATTGACTGGATGGCCAGGGCCGGGGCCCCGTTTGCGGACAGGATCCCGCAATGGTTCCTGAAGGCGTCGGTGAATCTGGAGAATGTAGACAGCCTGCTACTGGCGCGGTACCTATGGCGCGGGATTGCCGCGATTCCGTCCCGGAAGGCGGCGCATTTCTCGAAAATTGCCGCCGTCGGCGGCCTGGTCACCGAGGACGGGTCCATCCGATACTTCGATCTCCTCGACCGGATCCGGACGCCGGTATACGTCATTGCGGGAAAGGCGGACCGGCTGGCCGACTGGCGCGCCTGCCGGGAAACTTTTGAGAAGATCGGCTCGGCTGACAAGAAGTTTCGCTTGCTGGCGCAGTCTGAGGGGGAACGTTTCGACTACTCTCACGGGGACCTGCTCTGGGGGCGCCACGCTCCAGAGGAACTTTTTCCCGATCTCGTGGATTTCCTCTGGGGTGGCCGGGCCTCGATCCGGGTTGTCAGCTGACGGTCTGAAAGGTCAAGCACTGACTCCGTCCATCAGGCCGGTGTGCTCCCACCGGGCCAGCATGTGCGGCCGGACAATGCCCAGCTCCGCGAGCTGTTTCACGCAGGGCCGCGCCTGTTTCCGGAACATTTCCCGCCGATGGGGTGACCGCATCGCCTGCCCGAACTCGTTGTAGCTCACAAAAGTCGCCAGCTGGGAGCTGTAAGGAAGCCGCAGCCCGAAACGCAGGACAAAAGTCGTAATCCGCTCGATGGTTTCCGACAGGAGAAGCCGCTGGGTTTTCGACATTTTCGGGAGCGAGTTTTCGACCCATACCCGTGCGAAGGCGATGTGGCGGACCTCTTCAAGCTGATGGGCCTTTCCGAGCTGCTGGACGATGGGGTGGAGATTGCCGGAGGCGTTTTTTGCCTGTGCGCGGCCAAGATCATCTCCGACCACTTCCAAGTGCATGGTGAGCGTCCAGAAGAACACCGGGAATTGCGTCGCGAACACCGGTGTCAGAACCGATGCGATCAGGCCCCATGCGTCATCCCGAAGTCCCTTGGTTCGGATGTCGGGATTCAGCCGGACCCATTCGTTGAACATAGCCATGTGCTGGCACTCTTCGGCCACCTCATGGAGCATGTACCTCCAGCCCGGATCATACTGATTGGCATGGTGGAGGACGGAAAGGATTGCCTGGTTCAGTAGGTGTTCTCCGGCACCCGCGTTCCGCATCATCTGTGTGAACTCCCACCGGGTGACAAAACTCTTATCCTCGGAGGAAAGCCGCTCCCACAGGGGGGTGCCGTACAGGAAGCTGTATTCCTCCGGCATGTAAAGGTGCCGGGTGTCGATGGGGACCGACCAGTCAATGGTGCTTCCGTCCCAAGGGAAGGCGCGGCGATGCACGCTTGCCTGATTGAGTTTTTCCGAAAAGTCCTTCTGCACCTGCACGGAAATCATGGGCATTGCCTCCGGGTCCGGCCGTTCAGGCCGTGAACCGTTCCAGTTCCTTCCTGAATCCTGCTGCCAGCTTCATGGCGATGGTGACAAGCTGCGCCTGCTCGGCGGGTTCAAGATGCCCCATGAGACGCCGCGTGAAGTCGGTCACCGACAGCGACAGGCCCTCGACGCGCTCCAGGGCGAGCTCGGTAAGTCGCAGCCTGAATGCACGGCGGTCACCACTGCTCTGCACCCGGATCAGAAGCCGGTCCCGCTCCATGCGGTCCACCAGCTTGCTGATGGTGCTGTGCTTAAGGTGCAGCTTTTTCGCCAGCTCGGTCACCGTGAGCGGGCCCTCCCGGCGAAGCACCTGGATGGCAGAATACTGGAGCAGCGTGATCCCGCGGGCCTTGGCAATTTCGTCCTGCCTCCGCCGGAGCGCTCGGGCGAGCCGGAACAGCTGGTCGAGAATTGGTTCGATGGGAGTGCCGGGCCGGTTCGGCCTTGCGGAGCTGGTGGTCTGGCTGGCTGGCGGCATGGCTACTCCGTAGTATCCTACAAAAATTTCCAGAAAATGCACGGATATTTTTGTGATATATGCTGGTTATACCATTTAAAGGCCTTATAAATGGAGTTAGTAAAAACTTCTTGCAACTACGTAGTATACTACGTATTATGGATCTGTTGCTGGCCTTAAGGAGCGTACACCCATGGCGAAGCGCAAGCTGACTGAACGCAACCTGAAAGACATTCCACTGGATTTCCTGCGGTGGATGAAGGACCCGATCAGCGGGGAGGGCGGCATGCGCGTCGCCCGGATAGTTTTTAACGTGATCGGTCCCGAGTTTGAGGGCGCCCGCAGGCAGTTCAAGGCGGACCCAACGGGCAGACGCATTCTTGCGGACCGTCCTTCACTCGAAAAGGCCGTTCTCGACTTACAACGGCTTGGAGACCTCCCGCCGGACACATTGGGACGCCAGGTGTATGAATTCCTGCATAACGATGACTACATTATTCCGGGATACATGATTCCGGGTTTCTTCATGATGAACGGCTTCTACGACCGGGTGGAAAAGGACGAGGAGATGGATTTCCTGCTCCACCGGTTCTTTTTCGCCCATGATCTGCACCATGTTATTGGCGGATATGGGCCGGACCCCTGCGGCGAGGCACTGAACGCCATGTTCACGGCGGGGTGGTCGGGGATCATTTCCCGGCGTCTTTCCTACCTGACCTTTTTCGGCCTTGCGGCACTCGCTATGACACCGAAGGTGGGCCGCAGGCGGTGGCTTGGGCTCCTGGATGAGGCGTATGAGCGCGGGGCCCTGACCCGCCGGAGTACAAAACTGGCTTGTGTATACTGGGAGGAATTTTTGGACAAACCCATTGAGGAAGCCCG
>CAZSFB010000039.1:0-12800 GCA_964606035.1 uncultured bacterium
CCCAGCGGTGTGCAATCCAGAGAATGAGAGACCTGAGCATTCGGGGACGATGGCCGGAAGGTGCTCGCAAGGGCAAACCGGATTCAGGCGATCCGGGCGATAGTTTGGCCGATCCGGGCCAGTGATTCGTCCTTTCCGAGCACATTCAGTACGTCGAAGATCGGCGGCGAGACGTTTGATCCCGTGAGCGCCACTCTGAGAGCCATCGCCACATCCTTCAGCTTCAGGCCGTCCGATTCGACCCATGATTTGGTTGCCGCTTCCAGCGCGGCGGCGTCGAAGCCGGACTGTCCGGAGAGAAAATCCCGGATCCTCTCCAGCAGGGCCCTGGTTTCGGCCGTGAGCAGTTTCTGGGCCTTGTCGGTGTATTCCTGCGGCCGCGCAAAGGCCCAGACGTTCATCTCGACCATCTCGGTGAGTGTCTTTACCCGTTCCCTGGAGACGGCCGTCAGGTGAACGAGAATCTTCCTGTCCGGGACCGGGAAACCGGCCTTCTCGATGGCGGGGGCGAACAGGCTGGTAATCCGGTCAACGGGCAGTTCCCGCAGATAGTGTCCATTCAGCCAGACGAGCTTTTCGACATTGAAGATGCCAGCCGAGCGGCCGATGCCGGGAAAATCGAAATGCTCGATCATCTGGTCGCGGGACAGGATCTCCATGTCCCCCTTCGCCCAGCCGATCCGGACGAGGAAGTTGAGCAGTGCCTCCGGCAGATATCCCTGATCCCGGTACTCGAGGGTGGAGACGGCACCGTCACGCTTGGACAGCTTTCCGTCCTTGCCGTGAATGAGGGGCACGTGCCCGAACCGGGGGAGAGTCGCCCCAAGGGCATTGTAGATATGTACCTGCCGGAAGGTGTTCGTAAGATGATCCTCGCCCCGGAGGATGTGCGAGATCCGCATGTCCACGTCATCGACCACGTTGGCGAGCTGGAAGGTGGCCACGGAGTCGCCGCGCATGAGGACGAGATCATCCAGCTCCTTGGCGCTCACGGTGACTGTCCCGCGCACGAGATCCTCGATGGTGGTATCGCCGTCCAGCGGGCTCTTTAACCGAACCACGTAAGGCTTGCCGCAACTGGCGGGAATATTCTTCTCCCGGCAGGTGCCGTCGTAGCGCCAGGGGCGTTTCATCCGCATGGCAATTTCACGTTTTTCGCCGATCTCCTCCGGCGTGCAGACGCACCGGTATGCAAGCCCCTTCTCGATCAGGCTTTCCGCCTTCTGACGGTAGAGATCGAACCGGTCCGACTGCTTGTACTCCTCGTCCCAGTTGAGCCCGAGCC
Organism: uncultured bacterium; assembly: GCA_964606035.1. GTDB lineage: Bacteria > JAGRBM01 > JAGRBM01 > JAGRBM01 > JAHCIT01 > CAZMGV01. The sequence goes on from CAZSFB010000039.1 coordinate 1,286, forward strand.
ATTCGAGTGATCTTTTGATGTCATCCACGAACTCCGGCTTTGACCGCTCCAGATCGGTATCCTCGATCCGGAGGAGGAACTTCCCGTTGTAGTGGCGGGCGATGAGCCAGTTGAACAGTGCCGTGCGGGCACCGCCAATATGGAGGGTGCCTGTGGGGGAGGGGGCGAACCGGGTGCGAATTGCGGTGGTATCACTCATAGCTGGCCCGTCCGTAACCGTTTGGAGCGTGGCGGTGCAAGGGGATAGATTCACGGGGTCATGCCGGTCCAGCACAACCTTCCATCCGGATTCGTCTCCCACCTTGAACGGCTTTCGGCCGGTTCAGAACGCCAGATTGCGGCCACTGTCCGGGAGCTCTCTGATGGCTATGTGGGAAAAACCAGCCGGGCACCCATTGGTTCAGCCGGCCGTGCCCGGGCCTATGCCGCCTATTACGGGCCGGTGAACGCACTGAAGGTGAAAATCATCCTGGAGGAACTCGGCCGCCGTTATCCGGCACTGTGGACAGGCGATGGTCCACTGAGAGTTCTCGACATTGGGGCAGGCCCTGGCTCCGCCACGGCAGGTGTCTGCCTCGCCTTTCCTGACCGGAGGATCGAAGCGGTCTGGGTGGATGAAGATTCATCGTGGACCGATGAACCGCTGACTGGATACTGGAAATCGGCCGGCTCCCTGTCAGTGGTCCGGCAGACCGGCAGCGTGGATGGCGCCGGCCGCGACTCCGGCCGGTTCAGCCTTGCGGTTGCCGCCAACGTCGTCGTCGAACTCGAAGGTGATGACCAGGAACGGACAGGACTGCTGGACCGGGTGTTCAGGCGGTCGCTTGGCCCGGCCGGTGTGGCCCTTATTGTCGAACCGGCGCTCCGGGAGCCAACCCGTGATCTTCACCGGATCCGTGACGGGATGGTCCGGCTCGGCTGGAGGGTACTCGCCCCCTGCCTGGGCGAGGTATCGTGTCCAATGCTGAAGAACGAACGTGACTGGTGCCACGAGACCCGGGACTGGCTCCAGCCGGATTTCCATCACCGGATCGACCAGTTCGCCGGCCTGAAAAAGGATGCGCTCCGGTTTTCATTTCTGGCCCTATCACTGGAGCCTCCCTTGGCGGTCCCGGAGGGGGCGGCCCGTATCGTGAGCGAGATCCGGCGCGAGAAGGGCCGGACACGGATCCGGACCTGCGACTCGGAGGGAAGGCTTGCGGACTGGGATGTGCTTGAGCGCGTGATTCGCGGTACGCCGGGCTGGGGTGAAGTGATTCTCGGGCTTGAGCGCGGCGACCTCGTGAAAATTCCCCATGCAAAGGGCGGCCGATTGTCGCCCGGCGATACCTTCGGTAGGCTTTGAGTGTCAAAGAGCTCCCGGATGCAGGAACGGATCTACAAGAACTTCTCGTGGTTTCTGCTGCTCACGCTGGCCGTGGCGGCCGTGGCGGTGTTCATTCCTGCCATCGGCGCGCCGCTGGTGTTCGACGACCAGTTCACCATTGTGACCAATCCGGGCATCTCGGCTTTTGACTACCTGATGCAGACGGGCGGCCCGGGCGAGGTAATCCGGCATCTTGATGCGATCTTCGAGAAAAACATCTTCCGGCCCGTGCTGTTCATTTCGCTGGCCGTGAACAACTACCTGGGCGAAGGTTCGCCGGCAGCGTTCCGGGCCTTCAATCTTTTCCTCCACGCCTTGAATACCATTCTTGTGTTCATCGCCGTCCGGCGGGGTTTTGAGGGGCTGTCGCCGCGTTATGAGAACCGGGGACCGCTGCTTGCGGCAGCCTGCGTTGCAGCCTGTTTTGCCCTGCATCCGGTGCAGAGCGAGACGGCGATATACATAACGGCGCGTTCCAGCGCGCTCGCGTTTTTCTTCATGATGTGTTCATGGGTTCTGCTCGAACGCCTGCTGGTGCGGGAAGTTCTTGGAGAATCCCGGCGCGTACGGGACCTGTTCCGGTATCTGCTGGCACTCCTGCTGGCGATGGTGGCGGTGCTTTCCAAGGAAACGGCGGTCGTGCTTCCGGTGCTTCTCCTTCTCTATGACCGGTGGATCATTGCCCCCCGTGCTGGAATGGCGCCGGATTCAGCAGAAGGCATGCCCCCGGCTGGAAGGCCGCTCTCCAGGTCACTCATGTTCGTCTCACCATTCATTGTAGTGGCCGGCCTGTTTGCGGCGTTCCGGCTGTCCGTGCTCGGAAGGGTCGAGGAGATAGAGGTCCGGCCGGGCGAGTTTCATATCCTCGCCACCAACCTGAAGGCCTACTGGCACTATTTCTGGCTGTGGCTGTTTCCTGTCCGGCTGTCGATCGACCACGGGTTCCAGTACGAGCACCACCTTTTCAACTTGCGGACGGTTGCGTCGGCAGCGGGTCTTGCACTGCTCCTCTACTGGGCCTGGCATCGGCGAGGGATAGCTCCCGTGGCGACCTTCGCCGTCCTGGGGGCAATTGTCACACTGCTCCCAACCACCGGCATCACACCGCTAAGGGATATTCTCGTTGAAAACCGCATGTATGGCGGGACGGTATTTCTGGGTCTCCTGCTCGTTCAGGCGGCGCGGCTGTTCTGGGACGTGGGTGAAGGCGGGGTGAAGCTCCGGGTAGCTTTGGCCGTCTGCCTGTTGCTCGGAGCATGGGTCTGGCGGGTGCAGTTGCGGACGGCTGACTGGACCTCTGCCGTGTCACTCTGGGAGTCGGCGGCTTCCGTGTCAGCCGGCAAATCCCGGGTCCACTACAACCTGGGGGTGGCGTACGCCTATGCCGGGCGCGAGGCGGACGCCTTCAAGGCCTACACAAAAGCCGTCGAGCTGGACCCGGAAAACTACGAGGCCCGCCTCAACATGGCGTCGCTGGGCATTTCGCAGGCATTCAACCAGACGCTCTGGGACGAAAGCTCTGTGATCGCGATGGAACGCCAGCTCCAGATCGCCCGGACTGAACTCCTGTCACTTTCACAGAAAGGGCAGAAACGGGTTGAGGCGCTTTTCAATCTGGCGGATTCATACCGGCTGGAGTTCAAGCCCCGTGAGGCTCTTTACTTCACCCAGGAGGCGTTGTCGGTGGATCCGCAGCGGGCAGAACTGTACGAATTGCTGGGAAAAATCTACGAGCAGTATGCGATTGATCCCGCCGTGATCGAGACGTACGACCCGGCTCTCTGGAAGAGCCGGGACCAGTGGCTCAGTGAAAAGCACAGGCTGGAGGAGGACTACCTTCACTACAGCGATCTGGCATTTCGTGCTTACACGACGGCCCTGGAACTTGGGACGACCAACCAGATCGAAGTGATGAAGCTGCAGGCCCGGGCAAAGCTGCACTCAGGAGACCTCGAGGAGGCCGAGCGGCTCAGTTACGGCGTCCTGAACCAGGCAGCCGGTGACCCGAAGGTCCATTTCAATCTCGCTGTGATCCTTGAAGTCCGGAACCGACCAGACCTTGCAGCGGATTTCTACCGGACTGCCATACAGCTCGATCCTTCCTATGCGCTGGCTCATCTGAGACTTGCCCGGCTGCTGGAACGGCAGGAAGACTACGCGGGTGCCGACGCCCATTTCCGGCTGGCGCAGAACTTCGACGACCGGTACCAGAAGGACTATCTGGATTTCCAGAAACATGTCGGAGACCTTGGCGTTGATGTCACTCCCCGGTTCCGTTCGCCGCGTTAATGCGGGTTAACGGACGTCCCGCTTTACAATCTTTTTACGCCGTAGGGCGCGGATCACAAGCCTTTCCGGTGCGGGGAAATTACACTTGTCGATACTATGGCTGTTTCCCTGAACCGGTACTTCCTGACCGTGGCTGTTCTGGCTGCGGTATTATTCACGCCGCGCGGAGTTTTGGCACAGTTCAACCCCGCCGCAGATGACGCATTCGCCCCGCTGGTGATCGGGGATTTCCCCACCCGCTGGTTCTCCAGCGGCGAAATTGTCTACCGGTCAATGAATGGTTCCGACGATGTGTCCATCAGTCCGTACAATACGGCGATCCAGAGATCGGTGGAAACCTGGAACACCGCTATGGCGGCTGCCGGTGTTGGCTTTCAGCTGAATCTGCAGGACTGGCTGCCCGTCCTGCCGGATACCACCGGAACAGACCCGCTGAACGATTCACCCGTCTATTGCACGACTTCGCCCTGTTCCGACAGCATTGAGGGAACCTGCCTTTTCAAGGCATATAACACCTCTGGTCAGTACGTCTGTTACACCCGTAACAGCTCCGGCCAGGTGATTTCCCAGACCCCGGCCGGCACCGGTGAGTGCACGGAGGAAACCGTTACGCGGCTCTGCTCTCTGTACGTGAACTGGACTCTCACCGGTGATCCCACGGCACCGGAAGATTTTCAGCCGGTACGGGATAGCAGCGGATTTATCCAGCCGCTCGGCAACGGACGCAACGAGATTTTCGTCGAGGAAGAGGACTTCGAGACGGCCGTGGCCGACTTCGCTGCCGATCCCAGCTCGACGCTGGCACTGACGGTTTCGAGGGCGCTGGTGGGTGGATACAACTACGCCGAGATCATCGAGGCGGATATCATCCTGAACGGGACAAACCTGCGGGTGGTGACGGAAGAATATCCGATGGGAACCGATGTCACTCCCCGGTGGTCGACCACCTTCATTGGCGGTGACAGCGGGAACTGCTCGAAGGGTGGAATCTCCGACCAGGACACTACACTGGTGCCGCTCTCCGCCGACGAACTGAACCGCCGTCTCTGCTATGTATCTGTCGCCACCGGCGAGTATGCGTACAAGTATGACATCCAGAATGTGGTGACCCATGAACTCGGCCACTTCCTCGGTTACGGGCATCCCTGCGATGATGTGTCATCAACCCTGCGGGCCCAGTGCCGGCACCTGGGTGAGGATCCGCGAACAGCATCGAATCCCATCGACAAGGTGTCGCAGACGACCATGTTCTGGGTGGCCCATGAGATGCAGAACTCCAAGCGGTCACTGGATCTGGGCGACATGAACGGTCTGTCGAAGGTGTTTGGTACAATTTTCGAGGATGGAACGACCACCATCACCCGTACGTCAGGTGGCTGTTCTGCCGGGAACGGTCAGGTGTTGTGGCCGCTGGTGGCGGTGATTGCCGGCGCACTGTTATGGCACCTCGGCCTGTCACGGCGGCGGGCGGCGCGAGCCTGTCTGCGTCGTCAGCCACGGCATACTCTTCACACAAAGGTTCTGGCGATCGTCCTGGCGGTACTGGTTCCGGCGGCGTCTGCCCTGGCATCGACATCGATTCCGCTCACCACCGGCGAACTGGTGGGCCGTGCTGACCTGCTGATTGAAGGCGTGGTACAGGAATCCCGTGTGAAGGTGCGGGGCAGCGGTGCCGTGAATACCGAACACCGGGTGAAAATTCTTGATACCTATATGGGGCTACCGCCTGCCGATTTGTGGGTGGCGGTTCCGGGCGGCCAGATGGGTAACCAGCTCGTGACAGTTGCCGGAGCTCCGACCTTCGTGCCGGGAGACCGGGCCTTTTTCTTTCTAACTCATTCGAAAGGCCGCTGGATTGTTGTTGGATTGTCGCAGGGCGTGAAGACGGTTTTCCGCGATTCCGAAGGCCGGCTGCTGGTGGATGCGCCGCGACGGGCGTCGCTGAAAGCCGCCTCTGCAGAGCCAGAGGACCTGAAGGTCGGCCTTGACGAGTTTCGTGAGCAGCTTCGCGATCTGGTGTGGGGCCTCGGTGAAAAGGCCGCCCGCTGACGGCGATTCGCATGGATATTCCCCTGCGTTGACCTGACCGGTTTCCCGGAGCTACCCAACGGGCCTTCGGGGAGGTCTTATGGAAAAGTTCGCGCTGGTTTCCGTTTCGGACAAGACGGGCCTTGTTGAGTTCGCGGGTGCGCTCTCCAGCCTGGGCTGGACGCTGCTCTCCACGGGTGGAACCGCAAAGGCGATCCGCGATGCCGGCCTCAAGGTCACGGATGTGTCCACACACACGGGCTTTCCGGAGATGCTGGACGGGCGGGTGAAGACACTGCACCCGAAGGTTCACGGCGGGATTCTCGGACGCCGGACAGCGAAAAGCCATGCGGACGCAATGAACACCCACGGGATTCCTCCAATCGATCTGGTGTGCGTGAATCTTTATCCGTTCGAGCAGACGGTGGCGAAACCGGACTGTACGATGGAGGACGCCATCGAGAATATCGACATCGGCGGGCCGGCCATGCTTCGCTCGGCGGCGAAAAACAACGAGTCCGTGACGGTGCTCTGCGATCCAGCGGACTACGGTGCTGTCATCAGCGAACTCAGGTCCGGCGGAAACACGACGACCCCGGCGACGCGGTTCCGGCTGGCGGTGAAGGCCTACCAGCACACGGCTGCCTACGATTCGGCGATCTCCAACTGGCTGGCGCTCCGGGTTGAGGGCGAGTGCAGGCGGTTCCCTTCCCAGCTCACGGTTCCGCTGGTCCGGGTGAAAGAACTCCGGTATGGCGAGAACCCCCACCAGGCAGCGGCCCTTTACCGGGAGAAATCCCCGTCGCCGTTTGCGCTGGCTTCCGGTGAAGTGCTCCAGGGCAAGGAACTTTCCTACAACAACTGGCTGGACCTTCATGCAGCGCTCGAACTGGTGCGCGAGTTCCCCGGCCCGTCCGTCTCGATCATCAAGCACAACAACCCCTGCGGATGTGCCTCGTCGCCGCTGCTGGCAGAGGCCTATGAAAAGGCCCATGCCTCCGATCCCGTCAGCGCGTTTGGCGGCATTGTCGGCCTGAACCGGGAAGTGGATGGAGCCACCGCCCGGAAGATGGCGGAGATTTTCCTGGAGTGCGTCGTGGCGCCAGGCTATTCGCCGGAAGCACTTGAAGTGTTTGCTGCCAAGAAGAATCTCCGGCTCGTGAAGGTGTCATTCCCCCCGGTGGACCAGTCCGCACGTCCGGTTGAAGGCGTCGGTTCCTTCGAGCTTCGCCGGATTTCCGGTGGCATGCTGGTGCAGGACTGGGACGGGGGGGATTCCGCTCCCGAAACGTGGAAAGTTGTCACGAAACGGGCTCCGACGGACACAGAGCTGCGTGCTCTCGCTTTCGTCTGGAAAGTCTGCAAGCACGTGAAATCCAATGCCATCGTCCTTGGCCGCGATGGCCAGATCACCGGCATTGGCGCTGGCCAGATGAACCGGGTGGATTCGGCACGGCTTGCGGTGGAGCGGTCTGTTCTGGGGACGAAGGAGGTGGTCTGTGCCTCAGACGCCTTTTTCCCGTTCCCGGACGGTCTTGAAACCGTGGCGAAGGCAGGGGCGACGGCGGTTGTCCAGCCGGGCGGAAGCGTCCGCGATGAGGAAGTGATCCACGCGGCGGACACTCACGGCATGGCGATGGTGTTTACCGGCTACCGCCATTTCCGCCACTGATCCGCTACAATTGGAACGTTATGCCCGCGGTTATCCACGAGTACCATCTCGTCCAGATGCCCAAGCGCCGGATCCTTGAGCTGAGAAAACACGGCGCGAAGGTCTACAAGATCTGCGAGAATCCCGAGTGCGACTGGGCTGAGCAGTACATTGAGATAGTCTCGGATACCGAGTTCATGACGTACTGCCTCAGGTGCGCCCGGAAGGTGCTGCGTTACGGGGTAGAGACCCGCGACGGCCCTGAACTCTGAACATCTTTTCCGGGTCAGTGGCCGCTGTGGGCGTGATAACCCACGAGAGCGAGCGTGAGGGCGGCTCCAAGCAGCGCGAGCCCGTAGATTCCCAGCCGGTCATTTTTTCCGTGTTCCACTGCCGGGAGCAGGTGGTGTGTGGACAGATAAATCAGCGCGCCGGCGATTCCCCCTTGGAACTGGGGCACACCGCCAGCGACCAGATGCCCGGGCAGGGAGAGTCCGGCGAAAACGCCTGCCGGGATCACCGCCCCTGCGGCCGTGATGACGGCAAGAGTGCCTTTCGTGCCCAGCCGGGAAAGACGGAGCAGTGTGACCAGTGCCAGCATGAGCGCCGGGGCATGCGCTGCCAGACCGATCAGCATGGCGTCATCCCAGGCATTGTCCTTTGCTACAGATGCCAGTGCCAGACCGTCCACCAGTCCATGTGCGACCAGGACCAGTGACGTGAGAACGGAAAGTCCCGTTACATGGGAGTGTTCATGAGTATGGCCATCATGAACGTGTATCTCATCGGAATGCTCGTGACTTCCGACGAGGTGTTCCACGGCCCAGAGGGCGAAAAATCCGGCCAGAATCGCGTAACCGGACCGTTCGGCCAGGGCTTCGGTTGCTTCGGGAAGCAGGTGCGCGATGCTGACGGCCAGAAGGGTGCCCGCAGAAAAGGCCACGAGGAACCGCATGGTTCGTTCGGTCGCGCCGCCCGTCTTCATGAACACGACGCCGCACCCCATATGCAGAGCGGCGAGAATCAAGGCGGCGGTAGTGATGGACATTAGATAAGTCCGGGCTCCCCTCCCGGTAAGGCCGCGGTAGTATTCCGCACTGCAGGGCAAGGGCAAGTATAACAAGCAAAATTATGCATTAACAGAGGCGGGATCTGTTAAAGCCGGGTTCCCTGCCCGGAGGCGGGTTTCCTGGCGTCCAGTTGCAGATACATCCCCTTGACCGGAAGGCGTTCCATGATGAAATACCCTGCTCCCGCGCCCCGAGTGCGCATAAATCCCTGCCGGGGAAGAGGAAAATCCGGGCCATGCAGAAACTTGCCAGTGAACCGATTCCAGTGACCGTACTTGCCGGATTCCTCGGATCAGGGAAAACCACGCTTCTGAACCATATCCTTAAGAATAACGACGGGTTACGTATCGCATTGATCGTGAATGAGTTCGGTGAGGTGGGGATCGACAATGAACTCATCATCGGAGCCGACGAGGAGATCGTCGAACTGAACAATGGCTGCCTGTGTTGTTCCGTGCGCGGAGACCTGATCAAGGGGATCAAAAAGCTCATCAAGGGCAAAAAGCAGTTCGATTATCTGGTGATTGAAACCACCGGTCTGGCCAATCCGGGTCCCGTGGCCCAAACCTTCTTCATGCCGGAAATGGAAAAGGTCACGAGACTGGATTCGATCATTACTGTGGTGGACGGGGAAAACTTCCGGCGGAACCTGGAAAACAGCCAGACCGCAGCCGAGCAGATCGGGTTCGCAGACATCATTCTCCTGAACAAGATGGATCTGGTGTCCGAGGAACAGGCTAAGGCGATCGAGGCGGATATTCTCAAGCTGAATCCCTATGCGCGCATCCTCCACAGCCAGCATTCACAGGTAGACCTCCGGCTGTTGCTGGATGTGGGTGCGTTTTCCCTGGACCGCAAACTGGAGGAAGATCCTGACTTTCTGGATGGTCTGGATACCCATGCACACGATCACGATCATGACGACCATGCCCACGGACACGGCCATGATCATGGTTGCCACGACGAACACTGCACCAACCCGGACCATCACCATCATGAGCATCATGGTCACAATCATGAGCATGGCCACGACCACGGCGAGGACTGTCACGACGAGCATTGTACCAACCCGTCACATGACCACTCCCACAAGGGACACCAGCACCATGACGAAGATGTCCATTCAGTGAGCTTCGTGTTCCATGATCCGATTGTGCCAGAGAAGTTCGAGGCATTTCTCGAGAAGATTTCCGAAAAACTGTTCCTTTTCCGCTGCAAGGGGATCCTGAACTTCCAGGGTTCGAAGAAGCGCGTGATCTTTCATGGCGTCGGCAACCGCTTTACAGCCAACTACGACCGCCCTTGGGGCAAGGAAGAGCCGGTCTCGAAAATCGTCTTTATCGGCAAGGAGCTGGACCGCCAGGCCATCAAGGCTGATCTGGACCAGTGTCTTGCTACTCACTGAACGACTCGTTCAGGGTCTTCTGAGACCGGTTCCCCGGTGACAAAAGCGTGACATCGGGCGGTGGACAGCCCGCAGAAGCCACTGTTTTCTTTGGGACTTTTCTTGATCCGGTGACTTTCAGCATGTTAGAAAACATGCCAGTTTTACTTGTCCCCTGGAACCGGTGTGCCCCGTCATGGGTGCGCGGTTGTCCGTTTTTAACGTACGGTTGCCGGGCAAGGGGCAGAATTGGGAGCAGGGATGAAGATCGTCTGCCAGTCATGCAATTCAGCATTCAATGTTGACGACGCCAAGATTCCCAAGGGGAAAAAGGTAGGCGTCAAGTGCAAGAGCTGTGGCGCGGTGATCGTCATTCTTCCGGATGGCGGCCTGCAGGGCGGCAGCTCCGGCGGCGAGGAGCATGCTGCTCCGGAAGCAGCTCCCCCGCCACCACCGAAACCTGCGCCCAAACCGGCTCCGGCAGCCCCGAAGCCTCCGCCAGCAGAGGACCCCTTTGGCGGTTCTGATGACCCTTTCGCAGGCTTGAGCGAGGACAGTCTTGAAGTTGAGGGTGCCGCGCCGGCTCCGCCGGAGGAATTCGAAACCGAAGCCCCTCCTGAGCCTGATACCGGTCCCGAGTTTGACGAACCTGAACCTCCGAAACCGAAGGCGCCGCCACCCCCCATGTCGGGAGCGGGTGCGGTTAATGATCCTTTCGCCGAGGATTCTTCTGACAGTGGTCCGCAATTCGCTGGTGCCACCGAGTTTTCCAGCGGTGGCGGAGTGAGCCAGGATTCCGATGGCAATTTCTCTTTCGATGATGCCGGTGGCGGAGACGCCCTGGACGAGCTGGATGCCATTGACAAGCAGGTCGAGCGTGAGGTCAAGGCGAAGAAAGCGGCGCCGGCAGCCCCTGCCAAAGCAGCCACTATCGGGCTTGATGCAGATGCCTTTTATGACCCGGTGTCCGTAGCGGCCGGCAATTACACGATCCGCAATGCCAAGGGACAGGTGGCGGGCCCCATGCCCATCGCCAAGGTGAAGGAACTTCTCAAGTCAAAGAAGATTGGCGCGAAGGACGAGATATCCCGGAACGAGGGACCGTGGCTTTCCGTCAAGATGCTGCTTGAAACCAACGTCGAGAATACAGACCTGGAGAAATTCCTCGCGACAGCGTCGGCCGAAAAGGCCGGGGCAATGTCAGGCGGATTCAGCTTTGACGAAGAGGCGATGGGCAAAAGCGGCCTGGGCGGCGGCAAGCTGTCCGGCAAGATCAGTCTCATCATCAAGGTCGCCTTGGGGCTCCTGCTGCTGAGCCTGGCTGCCGGAGGCGGCTACTGGTGGTACGCCAGCCGCGAGGTGGAACTCTCGCAGCTTACTACTCCAAAGCTCAGGGAACTGATCATGAGCCGGCAAAGCGTGACGTCGTCACGCGAGGAACTCTCAAAACAGGCTTACCAGAAGGCCGAAGCCATCATCCGGGCGCTTCTTGTCGAACAGTTCCCGGATGCAGAGAAGGAACTGAAGGTCGCCATCCAGAAGAACCCGTCGAACTTCCGCGCGGCGGCCCTGATGGCCCGGCTCTATGCCCACTGGTCCGAGATGCTGGGCGAAAAGGCCCGGGCACAGGACGCGACGGCGCTCGCGGAGGCGGTAAAGGCAGTGGAACCGACGGCCGATTATGCACTGGTGGCGTTGGCCCATGTGAACCGGGTCGCTGGCAAGAT
>CAZSFB010000040.1:0-2662 GCA_964606035.1 uncultured bacterium
TCAATTCGATCGTGTATTCCGAAAAGGAGTTCGATGTAGGTGCACTTGAGCGGGATTCTGCTCAGATAGCCGTGGCGATCGGACTGGCGATGCGGCGGGTGGGTGACAAATGATTAAGATCAACCTCATACCCCCCCGTATATCCAAGCGCGAGCTCCAGCTCCGCTCGGAATCTGCCATCTTTGTCTTTGTCGTGTTCCTGACTCTCGTCATCTGGGTGTATCTGGTCGCCCAGATTACGAATGAAAGGGATCAGTGGGTTGCCAAGATCAAGAAACACGAGCAGCGGCTGGAAGTACTGAAGCCGGTTGAGAAGGAAATCGAAACCTTCAAGAAGCAGCGGGAAGTCCTCAAGTCCCGGCAGGAAACCATCGAAAAGCTGGTGAATGCCCGCACGGGTCCTGCCCGCATCATGCAGGATATATCCAGGGCGAAGCCGACGAAGCTCTGGCTGACAGAGTTTAAGCAGACGGGGACCAAGCTGGTGCTTGAAGGCATCGCTGATGACAGCGCGACGGTCATCGAGTTTGTTAACCGGCTTCGTGAGCGGGAGTCCTTCAGTTCGGTGGAAACAAAGTCACTGGCTGAAAGCGACGACGACGGGAAGAATACCGGCGGCCTGAAGAAATCAGTCAAGTTTAAACTGGAAACAACTGTTTCCACGAAAGCCTGAGTCAGTAGGGAAAGGCGGCCAAGAGAGTACAGTCATGGCAGGAATACTGGACCAGCTTCCCCTGGAAGATATCAAGAAGGGGCTCAACGTCTACCTCAAGTGGCCGTTGGCCCAGAAGGTGGCACTGCACGCAGGCGTCGTCGCACTGATCAGCGCCGCGTTCTATTTCGGCCTCTACGATGCCACCCGTATCGAGATCGGAAAGCTCAAGAAGAAATACACTGAACTGGACAAGCGCCTTGTTGAAGCTGAAGCACTCGGAGCCCAGCGCGACAAGTTCCTGGACGAAATCAACCGTCTTCGTGAGGCCATTGCGGAGGCCCAGACCCGCCTGCCGGTCCAGGCGAAGACCAACGAGTTTATTAACCAGATCACCCGGATTGGAAAAGACAACGGTATTCTCTTTACCAGCGTGGTCCCAAGCAAGGAGACGCCGATCCAGTTTTATGCGGGCATTCCGGTAACGCTGGAGATGGAAGGGCGGTATCACGGACTGGGTATTTTCTTTAATGAACTCGCAAACCAGCAGCGGATCATCAACCTGTCGAATGTGTCAATGGAACCTGCCAGTGCGGTTTCCGGTGGGATCCTGAAGGCCACGGCCACGGCCACAACTTTCCGGTTCCTGAGTGATGAAGAACAGACGGAATCCGAGAAAACTGCAAAGAAGGGTAAGAAGAAGTGAGCGCCGTGAAAAAGCACAACTCCATCTGCCCGGTCTTGCCTCTGATGATAGCGGTGATCCTGCCGGTGGGCGCGTTCGCCCAGGATCAGGCGAAGCCTGCTGCCCCGCCTGCCGATGCGGTAAAGCTGGAGAGCACCCCAGCCGAACCCGCACCTGCGGCGGCTGTGCCCGCTCCTGCTACGCCTGCGGCGGCTGTGCCTACGCCCGGAACTGCGCCGGACGCCACCACGACTGGGGAAGTCGTCGGCACCGTTCCCGAGACAGTCCAGACTGAACCGGCGTTCCGGTATGACGCGACACTTCCCGACCCTTTTCAGCCCTACTCGGAGCCAATCCTCAAGTGCCTCGGCCCCGGTGACAAGATCCCGCCTGGCTACGTGATTCCGGAGGGTTGCGGGGACGAGGTGAAAGAACCCCTTGAGATGTTCGATCTGGCAAAGCTCAAGGTCCTCGGGATCATCTGGGGTATCCGTGACGCAAGGGCCAAGATCAAGGATCCGGAAAACAACTATTGGACTGTTCGTGTCGGCCAGAAGATCGGCAAGAACCGTGGCCGGATCAAGGCCATACGTGAAGGCGAAATTGAAGTGGAAGAGCGCTACTGGGACGAAAATCTCAGGGCATATCAGAAGATCACAAGCACGATGACGATGTCATCGGGGAAATAACGGGCGAGTCAGGGAACCTGTCCGCGACCGAGTATCGGGAAGCATAGGAGAAAACAGTCATGTTGTCAGCGCAATACCGGACGATTCGGAAAGCTGGAGCACTCGCCGCAGCGGTTGCCCTGGCTGCGATGCCGAGCGCAGGGCATGCCGCCCGTGAGGCAGTTCCCCGCAACTGGATTGCCCAGGCTGAGCTCTCTGGCGTCGCTACTGCAATAACGGGCTTCCGGGTAGAACAGCGTGGTGATTTCACTGATCTCATCATTAACACCAACGGAAAAGAAATTGAGTTTGATAACTACCCGCTGGACGCCCCTCCGCGCCTTGTGATCGATGTCCGGAACGTCCGTAACGAATCCGGGATGACCAACGTGGATCCAGGTCCAAGCAAGCTGATCTCGAGCGTCCGCGTCGTTGACAGCCCCGACCGGGTCCGGATCATCGTGGAACTGAATGAAGAGCGTTTTGAGCCGGCTGCTATCGCCCGTGGTGGAAGAATCCGTGTGAGCCTTGCTGCCGGAGGAGTGGTCCCACAGCTTCCGACGGAGTTTGATCAGGCCGCACCGGTAGCGGCAGCACCGGCTGCAGTAGCGGCAGCTGACCTGCCGCCTCCGCCTCCAGGTGCGGATGATCTCCCGC
>CAZSFB010000040.1:2762-12693 GCA_964606035.1 uncultured bacterium
CGCCTCCGCCTGCAGCAGAACCTGCGGCCCTGCCTGAACCGCCGCCTCCGCCTGCAGCAGAACCTGCGGCCCTGCCTGAACCGCCGCCTCCGCCTGCGGCAGAACCTGCGACCCTGCCTGAACCGCCTCCGGCGGCCCCTGTTGCAGCGGCAGAAGAAGAGCCGTTGATCGAAATCGAACCCGAGGCTCCTGCCGCTCCGGCACCGGTGGTGGCACCGGCTGCGCCTGCCGTGGTCGCCGCGCCGGCTGCTCCCAAAGTGGAAGTCCCGGCCAGTCCAAAGGTCCAGAGCATCAAGGTCCAGACCAAGGGCAAGGATGTCCTGGTAATCATCAAGTCTGAAAAAATTGTGGTGCCTGCAGTCGCATCACCTTCGCCGGACCTTATCGAGGTGAAACTCCAGGGTCTGGAGATGCCGCCGGAGCTCGTTTCCGTGCAGATGGTAGACGACGAGAAGTCGACGATCTCCAAGGTGACCTCGATTGCTGATGCTTCCAATCTTGAACCGATCGCGCGAATCCAGATCGCGCTCCGGTCACCAGCTACCCATACAGTGGCCACGGACCCCAAGACCAACACGATAACGGTCAAGCTGCCGGCTAAGGTGCCCGCAGCAGCACTGGCGCCAGTTGCCCAGGCCGAGACGCCGGCGGCTCCTGCTCCGGCATCCGCGCCGGCTCCGGCTTCTTCCTCAGACCTGGAAAAAGCCGATACTGGTATTCGTGTAGAATCCCAGAGCGTGGTTGAAGTGGCACGCTCGGCGGCCGCTGGAGGCAGCCGCCTGACATCGGCCGCTGCTGAAGGTTATTCCGGGACACGGATGTCCCTGGAGTTCCGTGAAGCCGATATCCGTGATGTGTTGTCTCTGATTGCGGAAGTTGCCCAGCTCAACCTGATCGCCAGTCCGGAAGTAAAGGGCAATATCAGTATTATCCTGAAGAATGTCCCGTGGGACCAGGCGCTGGATATCATCCTCGATACAAACAATCTCGGAAAGCGTCGCATCGGAAACGTGGTACGTATCGCTCCGCGGGACCAGCTGCAGGCTGAGGAAGAGGCCCGCCTGGCGGCAATCAACCAGCAGGAGCAGCTGGAGCCGCTCCAGTTCCAGATCATTCCTGTGAACTACGCCAGTGCCTCGGAACTGCAGCCCCGGGTCAAGCAACTGCTAACTGCGCGTGGCACCGCTTCAGTTGATGACCGGAGCAACAGCCTGCTCGTGCAGGATACACAGCGTGCCATTGACACGGTGATTCAGATGGTTCGCGCGCTGGATACGCAGACCGGACAAATTCTCCTGGAAGCTCGTGTTGTCACCACGACACTCGATTTCCAGCGTGAATTCGGTATCCAGTGGGGCGGGCGGTTCCTGGCCTCTCCTTCTACCGGGAACGCATTCGGGAGTTCCGTCTTCCAGAACAACTTCCTCGTGGATCTGCCGATCACGGCGGTCGGACAGCGGTCCGGCCAGTCAATCGGTTTCAGTTTCGGAACCCTTTCTGAAACCTTCAACCTTGATGTCGTGCTATCGGCCTTTGAACAGACTGGCCAGAGCCGTATCATCGCGACTCCCCGCATCAGCGTGATTGACAACAACAATGCTGAAATCAAGACGGGCGTATCGGTTCCGATCACGACCTTCCAGGGCGGAACGATCTCGACCTCGTTCGTCGATGCCACCCTTGGTATCAAGGTGACGCCGCAGATCACGAGCGACAAGTCGGTGATCCTGAAACTCGAGATCTCGGATAACCAGATCAACCCCGGCATCCCGACCGCGTTCGGTAACCCGGCAATCAATAAGAACGAGGCAAAATCGCAGCTTCTGGTCCGTGACGGCCAGACGGCGGTTATCGGTGGTGTCGCCCGTTATACAGGTGGCTTCACGGAGATCAACGTTCCATACGTGAACAAGATCCCGTTCCTGGGCTACTTCTTCCGTACACAGCGGGTCTCCGACCAGAGAACCGAGCTTCTGTTCTTTATCACCCCCACGATCCTGACGGACTGAGGAAAGCTGTCAGGAGCTAAGTTGCAATGGCAAAGGACTCCGCAGGGAGAGATGAGATGAAAAAGACAATCAATGGGTTCCGGAACTTTGTAATGGCTGCCCTCGTGGCGACGGCAGGTATCATGCCCTCATGTGGCGATCCCGGCGAGGGGACGAGCGGAATTGATCTGGCCATCGATTGCGACGAGATCAGCATCACGGCACCTGTAAATACGTCATTTCCTGCCGGATTTGTAATCGGAAAGATTGTAGTGACGGCGACCAAGGCATCGGGGATTCAGAGAACCCAGTTCGGCAACTCAACCATCATCAACAGTTCTCCGAAACCGGTGAATATCCCGGCGGCTGACTTGCCGGTTTATGTAAGCAGTGAGGACCCGATGTTCTTTGGGACAACAACGCCTGTCTTTTCGATAGGGCCTCAGGGTGGAACCCAGGAGACCATGCCCACGGTCTTTTTCACCGATGAAAACGGGAGGCTGGATCTCCGGATCCAGTTCGCCAGTGCCACAACCTTCCCGGCGACAGCTGCAAGTTCCACGACGAATGTTTATATCGGCGTCAAAAACGGCGCGGATGCGGAGCTGTGCGAGATTCAGCTGTCTGCCGAGTAACCGTCATTGTCAGCAAAAGGGGGGCGCACATGCGCCCCCTTTTTGTTCCGGACCCGGCCTATTCTTTTGCTGATTCGCCCTTGAAGCGGTCCGCCTCATCCGCAAAGAGGACATTGAGAGTCGTAAGGGACCCGTAGATCCGGGTGATGTACTGCTGCATTTCGATCTTGTCCGATTCGGTCAAACCACTGTGAGCATTGATCTTCTGCTCCATGACGCGGAGCCGGTCACGGACCATCACGATCTTGTGGAAAAAGACATCTACCGGTATTTCTTTGGGCTGCTGGTCCGGATTGGCCGGCTTGATAATGATCTGGCCGCCATCCCATTTACGCGCCATTCGTACGGGCCGTGTTTCACTGGACTCCAGGAAGGCTTCCCTGAGAAGCTCCTTGAACTGCTCCCGTGTCATATCGTCCAGATACATAAGTGATCCTTTCAGCGATAATGCCGCGAACGGCTGATGACCGGTTCCTAGCTGACTGAGACGCCCGAGGAAACATTCCGGACAGGTTCGGGCTTCAGGCGTTCGTCAGAAAGAATCTTTCCGTCAACGATCCTGATGACCCGCCGGGCAACTGCAGCAATATCCGGATCGTGAGTAACCACAATCAGGGTGGTTCCGGTATCCCGGTTCAACGCTTCGAAAAGCTGGATAATCTCTTCACCCGTCTTCGTATCCAGGGCGCCGGTAGGTTCATCCGCAAACAGTATGGCAGGACGGTTCACGATGGCGCGGGCGATTGCCACACGCTGCCGCTGGCCGCCAGAGAGTTCATTCGGCTTGTGATGCATCCGGTCGCCAAGGCCAACCTTGACGAGGGCTTCTTTCGCCATATCCATGCGCTCCTCAGGCGAGACACCGGAATAGATCATCGGAAGCTCGACATTTTTCAGCGCGGAAAAACGGGGAAGCAGATTGAAGGACTGGAAGACAAACCCGATCTTGCGGTTTCTCAGCTGGGCCAGTTCCGAGTCACTCTGCATGGATATATCATGCCCATCCAGGAGGTAAGTGCCGGAGGTAGGAGTATCCAGGCATCCGATGATATTCATGAGCGTCGATTTGCCCGAGCCGGATGGGCCAATGATCGCCACATATTCACCGGCATCGACAGACAGGTCGACGCCCTTCAGGGCCTCGAGTACTTCGTCGCCCATCTGGTAGCGCTTAACGAGCTGCGATGCCCGGATCACCCGTAAACTCCTCCTTGACCCGGCGGCCCTCCATGACGTCGTTCTTGTCAACGGTAGTGATCACGCGATCGCGTTCGCTCAGGCCGGAACGGATCTCCGTCCGGTCCCAGTTGGAGATACCGGGCTGAATCACCTGCTTTACGACTTTCCCATCGCGAACCACATAGACATATGACTCGTCCGCGGTATTGATAACGGTTTGTGTCGGGACATAGGCAACAGAGTCCAGTCTCTCCACAATGATTTCGATATCCGCGGACATCCCATCCCGGAAACGCTGGGCCGTATTGTTGATGGTCACGCGGACATTGACTGTCCGGACAGCATTCGAGTCCTTGGATACCACCGGCGATATCCACGACAGGGTACCTGTAAAAGTCTCCTTCGGGAAAGCGTCAAAGGTTACCCTGACATCCTGTCCCGTCCGGATCAGGCCAAGATCCCCCTCGTCCACCGGCGCTTCGACGTAGATGTCGTCATTGTTGACGATCCTGGCAACACGGATGCCGGTCACGGCGGTCTCGCCGGGATCCAGGTCGAGGGAGGCGATGATCCCATCGAAGGGCGCGCGGATGACCGCTTTGGAAAGGCTAACCCGGTCGAGTTCAAGCTGTGCACTGGTTTGTTCCAGGGCGGCCTTCGCAGCTTTCAGCTCTTCCTCGGCCACCTGAAGGGCAGTTTGAGCTGCCTGCAACTTGTCCTCGGATACGATCTGTTCCTTGAAAAGGTTTGACATGCGCTCATATTCCTGGCGCGTGTTGTCGAGCTTCGCCCGCATCTGCTCGACCCGCGATCTCTGGGCATTCCGGGATGCCTCGTTCAGCGCCAGAATCGCTTTCAGGCTTGCTGTATCCAGCGTGACAATGGCGTCGCCCATCCTGACGGACTGGCCTTCCTTTACGTCATGTCGCTCCACCCTGGCCGTTATTTCGCTTTTCAGGTCGGCTGAAAGACGTGCCATGACCGTACCGCTGGATGTGGACGTGACGGTGCGCTCTACAAGCCCCTTCGGCACGGAAACCGTCTTGACCTCAAGTGGCTTCTTCCGGGCCCCGATGGCTCCCAGTACTATCAGGACTGCTACAATGCTGCCGACAATGGTCCAGCGTTTCTGGGTAATAGTCATGTGGGTTCCTCTTCCACAAGGTCAATGCCGGTGAATTCAAGGATGGTTCCCGTCGAAAGCTCGTAGGCTGCGCGCGCTGTGCTGTAGTCCGCGAGAGCCTGGTAGTAGTTTGCCTTCGCCTGGGTCAGTTCCTTTTCCCGTTCAAGCAGGTCCCAACTCGTCGACAGTCCGACGTCATAGCGCCGCCTTTCCGCGTTCACGTTCTCCTGGGCAAGTTCCACGTTCAGCTCCGTTGACCGGATCCGCTGGACACCTGTCTGCAGGGACCGGATCGTGCGGCGGACCTCCAGGAAAACGGATTCCTCTAGTTTGCGGATCTGAATGTCGGCATTTTCCTCATCGAGCTTCGCGCGGGCATAGGCTGCCCGGTTCTTGTGGTTTGGAATAGGCATCCGGAACTCGGCGCCGAGGGCAAAGAAGGGTCCATCAAGGCCGAACATGCTGTCGTATGCACTGCCGATCCCGCCCCCGAACTGATTCTGCAGCGCCTGCAGCTGGGCCGGAGTAAAACTGCCTGTCGTATTGACCGGCGAGCCGGAGAGGCCCGCCATTCCGCCAGTGACCGACGCATTCACCTCCGGGAGTCGTCCGCTTGAGGCTGCGCTGGCTAGGCGTTCCGCATTATCCTTGTTGATGCGTGCGGTGATGAACTCGGGGCGTTTTTCAAGAGCCGCCGTTACGGATGCCCGGTAGGGTGGATCGAAAGGCTCAAAGGATGGCTGGTCTGCCGGTTCCAGCCGCACAGGCTGGGTCAGGGCATCTTCTGGCCGGACAAGCTTTAAAAGCTGCGCCAGGCTGTCACGAGCGATTTCCAGCTGCTCCCGGGCGAGAATTACTTGCTCCCGCCGCGTTTCCGCGCCGGCACGGGCCTGGGTCAGGTTGATGGGCGGATCCACTTTCACGCGGACACGATTCTCAGCCACCCGGACAAGATCCTCGGCCGCCTTGAGTGAATCCTGTTTCGCTTCCAGATCCTTCTGGCGGAAGAACAGCATCCAGTAGGCCTGGATGACGCTGTATACAGTCTGCTGGGTTCTCTGGAGCAAATCGGCCCGCCGAGCATCCTCAAGGGCCCGGGAAATCCTGAGTTGCGTGAGCGTGACGCCAAGTCCGAAATTCTTGAGGAGGGGCTGCTTCAAAGTGCCCTGGAGTCTCACGTTGTATTGGGGCTGGAAGGTATTAAACCGGCTCTCGTTCATGATGCGTTCATTGACCAGCGATATGTCATAGGTGGCGCCGGTCGGTATGAGGCCTGTCAGGCCGAAGCTCACATTGTGGTTCTTGACCTTCACGATTGGGTTGGACGTGTTGAACGCATTGGGTGCGATGGAATCCGTATTCGTATAGTTGTAGCTCGCCAGGAAATTCGGATTGAAGGTCCCGAGTTGCTCTCGCGCATCCTCAATGGCCCTCAGGTAACTGATGCGAACAAGCCGGATCTCTTCGGCGTTCTCAAGTGCGGTCTGGACCGCTTCCCGTAGCGTCAGCGAGCGGGCCTCTCCGGCGGAAACGAGCGGCTCAGGGGTGGATGAAGCCGAGGGGGCTCCGGCCTGTTGTGTTGCTTCCGTATTATCTGACGCAGAGGCTGTATGGATCTGCCACATGGTGAGCAGAAGCAGCAGGGCAGTCGCTGTTGGTACAATTCTCATGGCTTGGTCCCTTTGGGTGTAATGGCGTTGATGAAAAAGGAGGAAATATCCCGGGCGGACTCTTCGACGGACTGGGAATTGACGCCGATCAGCCGTTCACGGAAGTTACCGCCAAGAAGGTGGAAAAGATAACGCGCGGCGCGGTCCGGGTCCTGACTGTTGAATGTGCCCTGGCGGATACCCTCGGCGATAATTGAAGCGATATAGCTGATAAAGCTGTCATGCTGGGCGACCATTTGCTGCACCATGACCAGACGGTTCGGGTCCACCAGCCACTCGTTCAGTTCACCAAAGAGAGCCCGCTGGAAATCCCGGTCTTCTTCGGCATGGCCGATCATGGCGAGAACCAGGGCGCGCAACCGCTCCACCGGATCACCAGGTCCCGATGACCTGTCGCGTGCCAGCCCGAAAAACCCCTCGGCACCGGCTTCAAGGGTTGCCGCCACGAGCTGATCCTTGGTGGGGAAATAGAGATAGACCGTCCCCTTGGCGAGACCGGCCTCGTCGGCGATCTTGTCCATTGAGGCCTTTTTGAAGCCCTCACGGGTAAATACACGCCGTGCTGCTTCGATAATTTCCCGTACGCGAAATTCCTTGACGACATCCGCCTTCGTTTGGCGCACATCACTGGCGGAATCTTGCGCTTTTGCATTGATTGCTGGTTTGTCAGCCATTGCTGGTTCCGCGGGATGACTGTAATGTCATTTTAATGACCGATCGGTCATTCATCTGACCGGAAGGTTATTCACCATCAATTTAAAGGTCAAGTCGACCGGCTTGGTGGCAAGAGTATCTCGTCGCGTTAACCCCTCGCCGGGTTCTTTGTCGCAATTGCACACAAGTTTCCGGGGGAAGTAGGCTACCGGCCAGTCATGCCGAATCTTTCGGAACTCTACCCTTTTCCCGAGGCCGGTGACCCGATTCTGGTTATCGGTCACCGGGGGGCGCGAGGCGTCAAACCGGAGAATACTCTGGAGGCGTTCGCCCATGCACGGAATATCAGGGCGCATGGGGTGGAGCTGGATGTTCGGCTCTGCGCTTCCGGGGAAGTCGTTGTGTTTCACGACGACAAACTGGACGCACTGACTGACGGCACGGGTCTCGTCGCGGAAATGCCACTGGAGCAGCTTCGGAAACTTAAGGTGCGGCAGCCCAGGCCCAAGGATGCTCCGGAAGGTTTCAGGCCGGCTCTTTCCGGCGAGACAATTCCGACACTTGCGGAAGTCATCGAGACCCTTGGTCCGGAGCTGATTATTGATATTGAACTGAAGGGCCGTAACTGGAGGCCGGACGGTCTGGAGCAAAAGACCCTGGAAGCAGTCAGGTGCATGGGAGCCGAAAAACGGGTGTTTTACACCTCTTTCAACCCTGTGCGCCTGCTGAGGCTCCGGCGGCTTGGGCGGTCTCTCCCGCTGGGGATGCTGTTTTATCATGGCAACCCGAGATGGATTCGTAATTTGTGGGCCCTTCCGCTTGTGCAGCCGGATCTTCTGGCCCCGTTCCATGAAGACATAGACGGCAAACTGGTCGAAAAGGCCCGCAGGCGGGACCTGTTGCTTTGGACGTGGACCGTGAACCGGCAGGAAGATGCTGAACGGTGCGCGGCCGCCGGAGTCAGAGCGATCATTACTGACTTCCCGGAAAAGATGCTCGCACTGGGGCTGCGGTCCTGATGCCCCCGAAAGCCCGCACACCACTGGAAGTGATTGGAACCGTTCTTGGGGCGGTGTCCAGGGGCGGCTACGCGACGCTGGCGCGGGCCCACGGTCTTGAGGCTGCCATTGGCAATGCGGCCCAACAAGGTGCTGGCAGTTCACGTGGTGAAGCCGCTGAAAAGTTTGAGGCAATTGGCCAGCTGGCGAAGGGGATTGACCGTGTGGCGCTTGCCTCACGACGGGAAAGGCTTGAGCAGATCCGGGTGATCTACGAATCCCTGCTGAATCCCGGGATGTTTGTGGCCGCCGGGGCCGCCCGGCAGCCCGGACCTGCGGGGGAAGAAACGGCGCAGGAGCGAAAAGTGGCTGACAGCCCGGACAGGCGCGCCCGGCCGGCGGTACCTGACGCACCATTCAAGAAGTCTGCGCAGGTTCTTCCGGGGAGCCTGAAGTCAGACGTAAAGTGGGTGAAGGGTGTCGGCCCGCGGCTGGCGGAAGTGCTGAAACGGCTGGACATACTCACCGTGGAAGATCTCCTGTTCCATCTTCCGGTCCGGTACGACGATCTCCGTCATGTGATTCCGGTCCGGGAACTTGAAGCCGGGATGCAGGCAGTGGTTGAGGGGGAAGTGGCGGCGATCGGCCGCTTCAGCCGTTCCGGCCGCCAGATAACAGTGCGGGATGAGACTGGCGAACTCATCTGCAAATGGTTCCAGGGATTCGACCGTACCCGGGGTGCCAGGGCGAAAGTTGGAGACAGGGTCAGGGTCACCGGTGACTGCCGTACGTTCCGTACACACAAGGAGTTCCACCATCCCGATATCGAATTCGCGGATGAACCCCCGGCGGGTCCCCGGGGTGTGATCCCGGTTTACCCGCTCACTGAAGGTCTTCATCCCAAACAGCTTCGCACGGTCATCGCTCATGCGCTTGAAGCCGGGACATCAGGGCTGGATGATGGCCTTTCCGGGGTGGAGGGGCTGGACATGCCTCCCATGCCGCTCGGAGACGCGATACAGCTCTTGCACCATCCGCCTGCGGATGCCGACATTGAGTCATACACCGGGAAAAACTCCCTGGCCCATGCCCGGCTGAGAATACATGAGGCATTTTTTCTGTCGCTGGGGCTCGCGATACGCCGTCGGCAGGCCGAATCGCTGCCGGGAACCTCGATCCCTGACAATGACCGTCTGCTGAGGCCATTCCTGGAAAGCCTTCCCTTTGATCTGACGGGAGCGCAGAAACGGGTCCTGGGAGAGATACGCTCCGATCTGGCGGCTCCCGAAGTCATGAACCGCCTGATGCAGGGGGACGTGGGAGCGGGGAAGACCGTCGTGGCGCTCGCGGCAGCGCTGGTTGCCGTCGGGGCGGGATGCCAGGTGGCGCTGATGGCCCCGACGGAAATCCTTGCCGAACAGCATTTCAGGACAATGACGAAGCTGGTCAAGGGACTGGATATTCCGATCGCACTTCTCACCGGTTCCCAGAAGATTTCCACCGAGACACTGGTCCCCGCACGGGTTTACCACGAACTGCAGCGGGGCACCCCCATGATTGTCATAGGCACCCATGCCCTGATCCAGGAAAAGGTCGCTTTCGGGAATCTGGCGTTCGTGATTATCGACGAGCAGCACCGGTTTGGCGTGGAGCAGCGGCAGACACTTCTAAAAAAGGGTCGCAT
>CAZSFB010000041.1:0-12637 GCA_964606035.1 uncultured bacterium
GCACCGATTCCAGCGCCACCAGTTCCATGCGGGAGAATGGCTCACGCGATCCATTGTTCACCGACATGACAGCCGGGAACCTGAGTCCGGGTATTTCCCCGTCAAAACGGTCACCGGTGGCGTATCGCCGCTCCGGTTCCGAAAATTTCGTAGCCGGAAACATCAGGTAGAAAAGGTAAACTGCTGCCGGAATCGCAAAGCCGATCGCGTCCGGGCTTCCCCGGTAAGCGGAGATCAGCACCGCATTGAGAATCGCGGCCAGCGCGAGACTGACCGCAAGTGGTGGGTAACGCGGAAAATCTCCAGAGTTCCAGCACCCCCAGGCATGTGCCACCGGTGCGGCGGCGGCCAGAAAGAACGTCAGGAAAAGTCCCTGTCTCAAGAGTTCCGGATTCATACGGGTGAATATCCATAGTGACTGCTCGTTCAGGGAAAAACTACAGGTTGAGTGACCAATCATAACGGGAAAAGCTGAACTTCACGGAATGGGCATGTCCCCTGAGCCACTCGGCTTCCGCCGGATCATCCAGATACCCCGCAAGGTAGTTCGCCAGCCCTGCCGATAGTCCGCCGAAATCCCCGCTGTAGTATTTGAAAATGGCCGATGTAGTTACCCTTTTTATAGTCCGGTCAATCCGGGTCTCTCCGTTGATAAATGCTTTTGCCGCCATGTCGAGCTGGCTGTCCAGCCGCCCGGGATCATAAAACCGGACCGGTGGACAGCCCTTCGCGCCACAGACGAGCGCAAAGTGAATCCTGGGATCAAAAGGAAATGCAATCAGCTCCAGCTCCGGGGCGCCTGCACCAAAACTTGGCCCTGCCAGCGGATAAGGGGGCCTCGCATTGCAGCGCAGTATCCCGTGCTCGATCTCGTCGGCAGTAAAAGACCGTCCGCCCACCTCATACGCTATCCGTGAAAACGGCATCGGCACTTCCCAGATGGTTTCCCGCACTCCCAGCTCTACCACCGCATCGATGACCAGGGCGTTGTAAAGATTGACCCAGAAAGCCTTCCGCTCGTCCGGACCGGCGAGAATCCCCGGATCAAATGTACGGAGCTTACCCGTCAGCCTGGAAACATCTTTCCAGCCCTCGCTTGCCCGGAGTTTCCGGTAATCCACACGTCCCGTTGCCGGGTCGTAGCAGTTCCCCTCCAGGGCCAGAAGCCCTGAGCGGATTTCCGACACGGTCTTCAGCCCATCAGACCCGCCTGCAACGGCCGGACGGTCCCGGTTCAGCACAATCCGCCACGAATACCCCTTCGGAAACAGCTTCAGCCTCATGGAAATACCCCTTCAGGGAGTCTCGCGGGCCCGCACTTGGCCCGGCGCCCCGAATCCTTTATAAGTAGGGGGCTGTCCCCCCTGTCCCGACCGGCATCTGCCGAAATATTTTTCGGAGGCCGGCGCACGGAGCAACCTGTCATGTTCAACAACCGGAAAGAAACCACCATTACGGGAAAGCTCCCGGCACTCTCGTCTGGATCGGGCAAGCAGACACTGACAGCGCTGCTCGACACCGGCACATCGTTTGAGGGCCGGCTGACCTTTTCAGGCACCATACATATCAATGGCAAGTTCACCGGCGAAATCAGCGGCAGCGACCACCTGGTTGTGCTGGGAAACGGCACCATCAACGGCGAAATTGAGGTCGGCACCCTGGAGGTCGCCGGAGAAGTCACCGGACAGGTTCGGGTCCGGGACAAGATCATCCTGACTCCCACTGGCCGGTTCCGCGGAGAACTCGAAGCCCCGGTCGGTGGACTTGAGATCGCCAATGGTGCCGTGTTCGACGGCACCTGCCGCATGGGAGCCACTGCCCAGCAGTCTTCGCGGCTCACACTCGCGGCATCTGATTCCACCCGTGGAAAGTGACCTTTCGGGTTCCAGAATCACGTTTTTCCCCGCGATTCCAAAACGTTCTTGACTTGTCCGTGACTGGCGGATAAGCGCTAGGCCGCCTTGGCCCAGAGCGTGATTCGGGACAGGGTTCGCCTCCCGCCAGACGGGCCTTTTCAGCGCCTTCCCGGGTGTTGTCACGGCGGGCCGGCAAAGGGGACAGCATTGGAATCACTGATCGAAACGCTCAGCCATCCACTGCCGGGCTTTGAAGGGCAGCTCCCCATCACCTTCTTTTTCATGCTGCCCATCTTCTGGGCGGCGGTCATTATTCTCAATAACCTGATGCTGAAGCCCGTTATGTCCACCGTGGACCGCCGGAAAGCTGCGTCCTCCGGTACCAGCGAAGGCGCCGCCCAGCTACAGTCCGACGCCCAAAAGCTCGTTGCCGACTATGCCGCCCGGGTCCGTTCGACGACCGATGAGGCCGCCGCCGCCCGCGAAAAGGTTATCAGCCAGACCCGCGCTGAATGTGAATCGAAGCTGGCAGCCGCCCGCCAGTCGGCCGAAGCCTCCGTAACCACCGCCCGGGACACCATCCGCAAGGAAACGGAGACCGCCCGCGGAGAACTCCGCGCCGAGGTGGACCGCATCGCGGATGAAATGGCCCGCAAGCTTCTGGGGAGGGCTGCGTGAACCGGAAGAATCTGCTCCGTAACGCTCCTGTCCCGGCCATCACGCTGGTGCTCAGCATTACAACTGCCGCCCATGCGGCCGGGGGCGAAGGTGGTTTCTGGGCCGGTTTCACCGTCAGTGCCGTCAACTCGGTCGTCCTGTTCGGACTGCTCGGATTCCTGCTCCGCAAGCCGCTGTCGGAATATTTCGTCCGCCGGTCCACCGAGATCCGTGACGCCATCGAGGCTGCCGGCAAGGCACGCGCCGACGCCGAACAGACCCTCGCCGAAGCGAAACAGAAGGTTGCCAACGCCGACGCCGAACTGGCGGCGCTCCGGAAGAAGTTCGAGAACGATGCGAAGGCTGAGCGCGAGCACCTGATCCGCGAGGCCGAGAAGACTGCTGACCGGATCATTTCTGACGCCAAACTCGTGGCCGAAGGCGAGCGCGACAAGGCACTCGTGACCCTCCGCGCAGAGGCGAACCGCCTCGCGACAGAGCTTGCCGAAAAGAAGGTCCGCGAGAAGATCACTGCCGATGACCAGGCCCGCCTGGCCGGCGATTTCGTTTCCCGTCTTGGAGGTGTGCAGTGAGCAGCCGTGCCCTTGCCAAGCGTTATGCCCGTGCCCTTCTCACGGAGGCCGGCGACAAGGGGGCTGACTTCGTAAGCCCGCTCTCCGCGCTGGATGCGGAGATACGGGCCCACCGGAACCTTGAACGCATCCTCTATGGGAGCGTCTTCTCCGTGAAGCAGCGAACCGGTATCCTCGAAGACGTGGCAGCGAAACTCGGAACGCCGAAACCGCTCGTCAACTTCGCCAGGATTCTCATCGAAAACGACCGCATGAAATTCCTCCCGTCCATTACGGAGGAGTTCCAGAAATTCGTTGACGAGAAATCCGGCATCGCCCGGGCCCGCGTGGCCAGCGCCACTGAACTGCCTGCGGATGCAAAGGAAAAGATCCGCACCCAGCTCGAACGCATTGCCGGCCGCAAGGTGGACTGCATCTACACACTGGACCCTGCCCTGATCGGCGGTGTCCAGGCACGGATCGGCGACCTCGTGCTCGACGGTTCGGTAAGCAGCCAGCTCCGGAAGCTCTCCCGGCGTGTTGAGCAGAGTGCCTGAACGTACGGTTTTGTTTTAAGGAAGGGGACCGCGGCGCAAGCCACGGGCTCCGGGAACAAGGAAGGCGGCCAAAAGGCCCAAGCGAGTGACGAAATGAAAATTTCCGCGTCCGAAATCTCCTCGATCATCAAGAAGCAGATCCACGACTACGAGGCGACTGTCGAAGCCGAGGAGGTGGGTACGGTCCTCCAGGTGGGTGACGGTATTGCCCGCGTCCACGGCCTGTCGAACGTGCAGGCCTCGGAACTGGTGGAGTTCGCCAACGGCGTCCGCGGACTCGTGCTCAACCTTGAAGAAGACAACGTCGGTATCGCCGTTCTGGGTTCCGACGTGGAGATCCGCGAGGGCGACACGGTCAAGCGCACCAAGAAGATCGCATCCGTGCCGGTCGGCAAGGAGCTCTGCGGCCGCGTCATCAACGCCATCGGCGAACCTATCGACGGCAAGGGCCCCATCAACTCGTCGAAGACCAGCTTCATCGAGATCAAGGCTCCCGGCATCATCGACCGCAAGTCGGTACACGAGCCGCTCCAGACCGGAATCAAGGCCATCGACGGCATGATCCCGATCGGCCGCGGCCAGCGCGAGCTCATCATTGGCGACCGTCAGACCGGCAAGACCGCCGTCGCCATCGACACGATCATCAACCAGAAGTCCACCGGCGTGTTCTGTATCTATGTTGCAATCGGGCAGAAGGGCTCCACGATCGCCCAGGTGGTGGACAAGCTCCGCCAGAATGGCGCCATGGACTACACCGTCGTTGTGGCCGCCACCGCAACAGACCCGGCCCCGCTGCAGTTCATCGCCCCCTACGTGGGCGCCACCATCGGCGAGTATTTCCGCGACAACGGCATGCACGCCCTCATTGTCTATGACGACCTTTCCAAGCAGGCCGTTGCCTACCGCCAGCTCTCGCTGCTGCTGCGCCGCCCGCCGGGCCGCGAAGCCTATCCGGGCGACGTGTTCTATCTCCACTCGCGTCTTCTGGAGCGCGCCTGCAAGCTGTCCGATGCCCGCGGCGCCGGATCGCTCACCGCGCTGCCGATCATCGAAACCCAGGCCGGTGACGTGTCGGCCTACATTCCGACGAACGTCATCTCGATCACCGACGGCCAGATCTACCTGGAAACCGACCTGTTCTACTCCGGCGTACGTCCGGCCGTGAACGTGGGTCTCTCGGTCTCCCGCGTGGGCGGTTCCGCCCAGATCAAGGCCATGAAACAGGTCGCAGGCCAGCTCCGCCTCACGCTCGCCCAGTACCGCGAGCTCGCGGCCTTTGCCCAGTTCGGTTCCGACCTTGACGAAGCCACACAGGAATCCCTCGCCAACGGCGAGCGGCTGGTGGAACTGCTCAAGCAGGGCCAGTACGAGCCGATGCCCGTCGAGAAGCAGGTCATCCAGATCTACGCCGGTACCCAGCGCGGTCCTGACGGAAAGACCTGGATCCGCCGCTACCCGGTGTCAGCCATCCGCCGCTACTTCGATGAGCTGATCGTGTTCCTTGACTCGAAACGCCCGGAAGCCGGAAAGCTGCTCCTCGAAAAGAAGGAGCTGAGCAAGGAAGTCCGCGAGACCCTCGACAAGGTGCTTGCCGAATTCGCACAGCAGTTCAAGGCCTGATTCTGGAAGGGAAATAACCGGAGCGAACTGACCGATGCCGAGCCTGAAAACCTACAGAACGCGGATCAAGTCCGTGAAAAGCACGCAGAAGATCACGCGTGCCATGAAGCTCGTCTCGGCCGCCAAGCTGCGCCGCGCCCAGATGGCCGCGCTAAGCCACCGTGAATACGCGGGTGGACTCGGCCGGATCGTCACGGAGATGGCGAAACGGACCGAAAAGCGCGACCATCCGCTGCTCCGCCAGCCCGAGACCGGTGTTGACGTCGTCATTCTCGTCACTTCCGACCGCGGTCTCTGCGGCGGCTTCAATGGCAATCTCTGCCGGCGCCTGGACAGCCGCCTGAAATCTGGTGAATCCGGAATCGACACCGGCGGCTTCCAGATGGTTTTCGTCGGCCGCAAGGGCCAGGAGTTCTTCAAGGCCTGGGGATGGAAAGAAGCCGTGGGCAACACGCCAATCCAGCCAACCTCGGCCTCGGCGGCAAAGCAGGTCGAGTCGTTCGTCGTGGAAGGATTCACGTCCGGGAAATTCCGGTCGGTGACCCTGGCATTCAACAAGTTCAAGTCGGCGATCTCCCAGGAGATCACTTTCCAGCAGCTTCTTCCAGTCAAGGTGGATGTCGAGGCCGGCGCCCCGCTACCGGCGGATTTCATCTATGAGCCCGGCCGTGAGGAAATACTGGAAAAGCTGCTGCCCCGCTACGTCGCCAGCAACATCCAGCAGGCGATACTTGAGTCCGTGGCCTCCGAACATGCGGCCCGGATGACTGCGATGGAGAGAGCAACCAAGAACTGCTCCGAGGCGATTTCGTCCCTGACGCTGCAGATGAACCGTGCACGCCAGGCGCTCATCACCAAGGAACTGATGGAAATCATCGGCGGCGCCGAGTCGCTGAAGGGCTAACGGATTTTGTATTTCCGCGGGGAATACCCCGCGGACGGAACGAGAGAGGCAACTGTTATGGCAGAGGGTGTAGGACGCATACTCCAGGTCATGGGACCGGTGGTGGACGTCGAGTTTGTCGACACGAAGATCCCCGAGATTTTCACGGCGCTCGCTGTCACCAACCCCTTCATTGACGACCGCAAGGACAATCTGGTTCTTGAGGTGGCCCTGCACCTCGGCGAGCACACGGTCCGGACCATTGCCATGGACACGACCGACGGCCTCCGCCGTGGAATGGAAGTGAAGAATACCGGCAAGGGCATTGTCGCCCCGGTGGGCCGTGAAACGCTCGGGCGCATCATGAACGTCGTCGGCGAGCCCGTGGACAACTCCGGACCGATGGCTACCAAGGACAGCTGGGAAATCCACCGCCCGGCCCCGAAGTTCGCTGACCTCTCCACGAAGGTCGAGATGCTTGAGACTGGCATCAAGGTCATTGACCTGCTCGAACCCTATTCGCGCGGCGGCAAGATCGGCCTCTTCGGCGGTGCCGGCGTGGGCAAGACCGTGCTCATCATGGAGCTCATCAACAACATCGCCAAGGGACACGGCGGTTTCTCAGTGTTCGCCGGCGTGGGCGAGCGCACCCGCGAGGGCAACGACCTCTACCACGAAATGATCGAATCGAACGTCATCGTCGTGGACAAGGATGAAAAGGGCCATCCAATCAAGGGCAAGTCCGGCGGCTACAACGTGAAGACCGACCAGTCCAAGTGCGCCCTGATCTATGGCCAGATGAACGAGCCGCCCGGAGCCCGTGCGCGCGTCGCACTCACGGCCCTTACCGTCGCGGAATATTTCCGCGACCAGGAAGGCCAGGACGTGCTCCTGTTCGTGGACAACATCTTCCGGTTTACCCAGGCGGGTTCCGAGGTGTCGGCGCTTCTCGGCCGTATCCCTTCCGCCGTAGGTTACCAGCCGACCCTCTCCACCGAGATGGGCGAACTCCAGGAACGGATCACCACGACCAACAAGGGCTCGATCACGTCCGTGCAGGCCATCTACGTGCCCGCCGACGACCTGACCGACCCGGCCCCGGCGACGGCGTTCGCCCATCTGGACGCCACGACGGTGCTCTCGCGGCAGATTTCGGAACTGGGTATCTACCCGGCCGTGGACCCGCTCGACTCCACCTCCCGGATTCTTGATCCGCAGGTCGTCGGGCAGGAACACTATCAGGTTGCCCGGCAGGTGCAGCAGATCCTCCAGCGGTACAAGGACCTCCAGGACATCATCGCGATCCTCGGCATGGACGAGCTGTCCGAAGAGGACAAGACCGTCGTGGCCCGGGCCCGCAAGATTCAGCGATTCCTGTCCCAGCCCTTCCATGTTGCCGAGCAGTTCACCGGACAGCCCGGCCGCTACGTGAAGGTCAAGGACACGATCCGCTCCTTCAAGGAAATCCTCGAAGGCAAGCACGACGCACTTCCGGAGCAGGCGTTCTACATGGTCGGCTCCATTGACGAGGCGATCGAGAAGTCCAAGAAGCTCGCTGCCGGCTGATTGCCGGAGCGGGCAAGGATAAAGAACGAACATGGCCACCTACGGACCATTCCGCTGCGAAGTCATCACCCCTTTCCGGAAGGCTGCTTCCGTGGAGGTGGTCGAGATCAAGGCACCGTCCCTCCGGGGTGAGGTCGGCATCCTTCCCGGTCATACTCCCTACCTGACCATTCTCGCCTCGGGACCGCTTTCTCTCAAGGAAGCGGGCGGAAAGGTCCACCATTTCGCCTGTCACGGCGGGTTCCTCCAGGTGAGCGACACCGGCGTCGTGATCCTCGCAGACAAGGTGGAGTCCCTTGACGAGCTGGACCCGGTGGAAATCGAGAAACAGCGGAACGAATTCGAAAACACGCTCAGGTCAATTTCCTTCACGAGCGAGGACTATGCCCGCGCCGTGACGAATATCGAGGAAAACCGCACCCGCGCCCGGGTCGTGAAAAGCAAGCTGAACTGAAAAGGCTTTGTGATTTTACCGGAAAGGACGGCCCCCGAGCCGTCCTTTCTGTTCTGAAGCGGTCTCTACTTCCAGCGTTCCCCTGCGGGACCCGGATTCACCTGCTGGAGATAGTCCTGCTCCATGTCCGTGTATCCGGCTGACCGGATCGCTTCGAGAAGCCTCGTCCGGGAAGTCCGCAAGGGATCAAACCTGAGATGCACCCAGCCAGGAGCAATATCGAACCGGGCATTCCGGAAACCGCTTACATCCCGGAGTACCGAAACAATCTTTGCCTCGTCGTCCGGTCCACTGATCCCTTTCACCAGGAACCGGGCCTCATCCGGCGGTATGTTTTTCGCCTCGGAAGGCCTCCAGACCGGCGCAGCAGAGCTTCCGGGCTGGAAGATCCGGATTTTCCACCCGGCAATCCAGCCGCCAGCTGTCGTTGCAAGAAACAGCGGCAAAGCCGCTACCGGACCCACCACCCCGGTTTCCACCAACGTCAGCACAGCCGCCGCGATGACGAGCACGAGAACCCTTCCCGTCCAGTGCCATCGGATGAAATACCTGAGGGCGTCGAACTGGTCCGCCCATACGGCAAGCCCCTCCACTGGAGCCGCAGGCCGGGGTAACGGCTCCCCCATAACCCCGGCAGATCCGCTGCTGTCAGCAAAAATGGTCTCTCCTGCGCTCCCGGCCAGTTCCCTGAGCCTCGCAATCCGTTCCTGCGGATCGAGCGAATGGAAAACGGTTTCAATTCCGGCAAAGGCCGCTGCACGGGTCGCCGCCTGCTCGTTGTCGCCCGTGAGCATCACCGGCTCCACCCCGGCGCGGCGCAAGCGGGCGATGGCCGCCGGTACTTCCGGCCGGAGGTGGTCTTCCAGATAGAATATTCCGGCAATTTTTCCGGCAATCGCCACGTATACCCGGCTCGCGTTCGGGTGCGTACCGATCACGCGGAGCAGATGCGACCGGTCCACACCGAACCGGACCACAACGAACTCCCTTGATCCCGCCGCCACCGTGTCCTTTCCGAGAAACCCGGAAACCCCCTCACCAGGTTCTGCCCTGATTCCGGTGACCTCAGCCGGGATAATTCCCTTTCCATTCACATATTCCCGGATTGCCTGCGCGAACGGGTGGGCCGAATCCTGTTCCAGGGCGGCGGCAGCTCCAAGGACCCTTTCGAGGGAAAGGGTGCGGGACTGGTGAACGTAGTCGATCACGGCCGGGTGCCCGGCCGTCACAGTGCCGTTGCACCCGAACACAAGCCGGCGGGGTATCCTGGCCTGTTCCGGGCGGAATCCCGCCGGCAGCTTGTAACCACGGTTTTCCAGCCACCCGGCGGCAGACGCCGCGGATGCCCGTCCGGAATCCCACCAGGCGATCGCCGTCAGTGCAGCCGCCGATGGAGAGAACCACCAGTCCATTCAGTTCTTGGGGATGGCCTTGAGTTTGGTCTTCCCGTCCTCGACAACGACCTTGAACTCGACAGTCTTGCAGTTGAACTTCTGCTTGATGGCGGGAATCTGCTTCTGGATCATGGCCGTAAACGCGGCCCGGTCCACTGTCCCTTCGCCGGTCTTCGACCTTGCGGACATGTAGGCCTCGTGGAGGCGGTCGATGGGCGAGGCAGCAGGCTGTTGCCCGGCAACCGCTCCCGCTGGACGCACGGCAGCCGGTCTCTGGGCTGGCTCCGCCGATGGTTCACCACCGCTGCCCTTCGAGCCCTCCCAGGCCTTCAGGGCATCGGCCACTGACTGCCCTTTTCGGATCGCCTCGTTGATGACCCGCTTCCGGGCCATCTCCTCGGCGTCGGCGGCATGCTGCTTTTCCTTCACCTCGGCGCGCTTTTTCAGCCGGATATAGGTGCCTTCCTCGATCTCCTTCAGCACCCGCTGCCAGTAGTTGTTCATCGTAATGAACTTCTGCTCCATCGTCTGGCGCTTGAACTTGTAGGCGGTGTTGTTCGACTTGACGGTGAGGATCTTGTTGCGGAGGTGCTTCCGGAGTTCCTCAAGTTTTTCGGTGGGCGGCCGCTTCTCAACGCCGCTGAAATACTGCTCGAAGACGACCTTGAGCTTCTCCAGTTCAGCTTCGAACTGGTTCAGGTCCTTCATCTCCGGAGTGAGAAACGCTTCCTTTACAACCGCCATGGGTCCGTATCATGGCACAAGAGTCCCGCCGGTCTCAATGGCGGTGTGGGCCTGCTCATAGTCCTTCGGGGGATGGTTCCTTTAGATAGCCGGGGTTGCTGATCTTCAGTTTCCCCGTGACCACACTGCGGGCATAATCAAAGGCATGTTTCCGGGTTTCCCCGGAATCATATTCCCCCGCCCTTGCCCGGCGGGCGAACTCGGCATTCAGCCTGACGAGTGCCTTTTCCATATCCTGGACGGTCTCCGGTTCCGGCTCGCTTGTGCCCAGCAACGCGATAATCCCGCGCCATTCCTCCCGGCTTGTTGCTTCGCCAGACTCGATCTCGCGCTTGAGGATTTCCAGCACGTTCATGGCGATCAGTCCCTGGAACCTGGTCCGGGGGTCGGTGATGAGCGGAGCGATGCTGGTCTGGAAATACCCCTGCACTGCTTCCAGCAGTTCCTTCATCGTCGGGCGGTCTTGCATAAGTCCCTCTGTAAGCCCGTCTGCTTCAGTAGCAGGGGCCCTTTTCGATCAGGTTCAACACTTCCAGCTCCATTTCAGGCACTCGCCTGCCGATGGACGCCAGTTCCAGGCTCTTTGCCGGCCCCGACAGGTGCCTTTGCGCCTGCTGCCGTGCCCCAATGGCCCATTTCGCGTTTCCGAGCACTTCCCAGTAGTGGACCCGGCTTTGGTCCACCGGGAGGCCTGTAGCCTTCTCGTAGGCATCAAACAGTTCTACGGCATCGCCGAAGCCCCCAAGCCGCTTCAGGTTGTTTCCGAAACGCCAGAACCGTACCAGCGGCCAGGCAAGGTCCTCATAGGGATCCCCCACGTGGGAGAGCTCCCAGTCCAGGACCGAGCTGAGCCCCTCCGGCTGCACCATCAGGTTACCGATCCGGAAATCCCCGTGCACGAGCACCGGCTGTTCCAGCGGTGGAGCATTTTTCAGCAGCCAGCGGAGACCCAGCTCAAGCGCTGGGTGTGGTTCCTGGCCGAAATGATCCAGAAGGGTGTAGAGCTTCTCGGCGGACTTCAAGGCTGCCGACTCGCCCTTGGGAAATACCTGCATGAACGACAGGTCCGTGTTGTCCGGCGTGACAGAATGGATCTTCGCCAGTTCAACGGCCATCTCGGCGCCGAGAACTTTCCGCGCACCGGCAAGGTTCTCGTCACGGACAATCTTCCGGCCGATCGTCTCGCCCTTCACTTTCGCCGTGATGTAGAACTGCCGCCCGATGACGTCGTTGCTCTCGCACACCCAGTAGGGTTTCGGAACCTTTACCCCCGCCTTGAAGGCGATGTGAAGAAGACGGAATTCGTCGCCTCGGGTGAGCGAATTGAGAAGCGATCCGCCTGCATCGGCCCTTAGTACCAGTTCCAGCGGAGCGTCCGGCCCTTCAACGAGGTCCAGCCCCCAGATTTCCTGCGACGCGCCGCCCGCCAGGGGTTTCAGATTCTCGATCCGTACCCGGCTTCCCGCCTGACCGGCGATCCAATCGACAAGCGCATCTTTTCGTGACTCAAGACTAGGATATGAGGACATTTCGTGTGTATCTTTCCGCCCCGTCGCGGCCAGATCAAGACCACCGCCCGCGACCCCGGAGCCCCATGACTGCAGAAACCGGAAGACAGCGCCGCCGATTCATCCTGCTCCGCCACGGAGAAGTGTCCTATTTTACGCCCGAAGGCGAGCCCGTGAAGGCGGAAACCGTCTCCCTCACACCGGAAGGCCGGGAACAGGCCCGCGCCGCCCATGATGCGCTCCGGCAGATCCGTGTTGACCGGGCCATCTGCAGCGGACTTCCCCGGACTGAGCAGACCGCCTCCATTGTGCTCGGTGACCGCCTGTCCAACGGACTCAGGCTTGAACATATGCCCGAACTCCAGGAGATCCGGGGCGGCCGCCTTCGTGACATTCCTGCCACAGAGCTAAAGGCCTCGTTCACCAACGCCTTTGCCGGCGGGCTCCGGCCAGAATCCACGTTCCTCGGCGGAGAGACTTTCGGTTCCCTCTGGGACCGGGTGTCGGCTGCCTGGGAACGGCTCCATGCCCACGAAGCGGCGAGCACCACCCTCATTGTGGCCCACGGAGCCGTAAACCGGGTCATCCTTGCCCGTTCACTCCGCACCGGGCTCGAATCCTTTGGTGCCATTGAGCAGGATGCCTGCTGCATCAATGTGATTGACGTGGACCCCACGGGCCGGAGTATCGTGCGGCTCCTGAACTTCACGCCGTATAACTCGGTGAAGGATGGCCTGGTGGACACGACCATGGAACGGCTCTGGAAATCCTGGCGCCGGCGTGATGGATGACCGTCCGAACCTGTCAAAATATATTTTTAAAAGTG
>CAZSFB010000042.1:0-12032 GCA_964606035.1 uncultured bacterium
GGGGGGATTTGGTCGGGCTGGAGGGACTCGAACCCTCGACCTCTTGCTCCCGAAATCACCCGGCCCAATTTCCGGGAATTTCCAGAGACGTCCCAATATGCCTGATTTACTTAGGTTTTTAGACTTTTTGTTTTCCACCCTCATCCACTGAAATGCACTGTTTTCCGGTCCAATGGCTACAAATTGGCTACAGTATGTTGCAGGTTTTTGCGCTTTATTTGGAGCGCGTTAGGCAAACTATTCTCTTACTTCCACGGACCGCCGGCCACCCAGACCCGATCAAAAATCTTGTCACCGGATATTGCTGTCAGCAGCGGCATCAGAAAGTCGCTAATCAGCGGGACGATCTCACCTAGCTCCACTTTCGAGGCTTCGAGGCGTCCCTTCTTCAGAAAAGCCCGCCACTGAGTCTGCCGGGATGGATCAGAATGAAATTCACGGGTAAACGCGATCGGGATGCCGGACGGGATTGCCGTTTCACGACGTTCAAAGGTGGATCGGATCGCTTTCTGAAGAACATCTCCGCTGAATTCAAATTGCTTTGCGAGGGTCCAGATGTCGTAGAAGTCCTTCATCCGGCTATTGGTCATGCCGCGGTTAACCATCGCCTCCAGCTTTTCCGCAATCACGGTTTCCCTTGGGTAGGACCGGAGAACCGGGGACGGGAATTCGAGCAGTACTGGGTAGGAAATCTGGACAGGCGAAGGCGTGATCACGTCACCGAATCCTATATCTACCTGGATGGGAATCTTCGCCGCTTCGATCCGTGCTTCAAGCCGGACCCTGACACCGAGATACTCGTCCTCTTCCTTGATCTGCTCCGTCTTGATCGATGAAACATCAAACAGAACGCCATCATCGGCCACTTCCGTCCCGCATATTCCCTCAAACAGTTTTCGTATGCGCTCCGGCTCCGGCTCGCCTTTTCCCAGCAGATCCAGATCCCAGGTCATCCGGTGAGGTTTTCCTGTCCAAAGGGAGAACAGCATAGCCCCCTTCAGGACGAACTCTTCTCCCTTGGCCGACGCTCCGACCCGGTAAAGTAGGCGTTCGAGTACGTACCGCGTAATGACCGACTGGTAGTCTTCGCCGCGTTCCTTAGAAAGGTTCAGAAGGCGCTGCCGTACCGACGCCGCGACATTTACGGGATTCTTCTTCGTCATGTCATCGCCTCAAGATACGGCCGGATCACATTCTGAACACGGCACACGGCGGCATATCGCCACAGATCATCCGTCTTGCCCCGGTATTTGCGTAGATAGTCCCGCAGAGCTTCAAGGGCGACCTCAAGCCCGATCTTGTTCCGGTATTTGAAACAATCGGCCACCGTCTTGGCCGCCGAATATATCCTGACTTCGATATTTTCGATCCGGTGGACTTCCACACCCTCGGCCAGCGCATTACCCGAAAACCGTACGATCCGAAGCGGTGGGTGATCGACCCTCGGACGCTGTGCCTTCACATCGACCGCAATCCACACCTCGAATGGAGCCTGAGTGGTCAGGCCATGGAAACGAAGCGCAGACATCAGGCAAACAGTCCCTTTGGGAACCTTCTTGCCGGCTTCCGCCAGGGAATGGAACTCCGTCACCCTGAATTTGGGAAGGCTATACAGGCCACGCCCTGTCCGGTCGAGCTTACCTTCCTTCACGAGCCGCTGGAGGTAGACCGGTGCTATTCCGTAAGCCACGAGATCACGAGGGCGAAGCGCCCCCGATTTCCGGGCGAGCTGCAGGATTCTGTCAGACGGAGACGGCATAGGAGGCATCTGGTGTTATAAGTTACCGGTATTTATAATAAATTACCAGTATTATATAACACACCTTGTCTAGCGTTCATGACCGTTCCCCGCCCCTGTCCGCCTTCATCGACATAAACAGTTCGAGATAACGGATCAGTTCATCGTCCCAGAGGCGAGACAGTTCTTTTCCAGGGGGAATCGCGGCGCTGATGATCTGTCCGATCGTGAGCTTCGGGTTCCGGCGGCGGATCACCCGGAGTATGGAGGCTACCCGTTCGAGATCTTCCGGCCGTCGGTCTCCTTCCCGTAACAGTGCCAAGAACAGTGCCGGGCTCGCACTTATCCATTGATTCAGCGACATTCCATGCTTCTCCCATGCCGGAATACTCTGGGCTTCGGTGTCCGACCGTGGGCAGTCCATCCACGTTTCCCTCATTCGGCAGACGTTCCGCCACTCTTTTCCCCGTTCATCCGTCAGTGTCACGGTATAGACCGATGGACCGAGGCTGTTTTCAGGAACGTCTGGCCATGCCGTGACCAGATCGAAGTCGGCAGTCAGAACCGCCTTTACGACCTTGGCGGGCGGGAATAGCTGAAGTTCGCTACTGAACAGGCTCTGCTGGCACATCCAGGCGAGGTTCCGGTTCCGGGGAATGTCGAATTCGGGCGGATCGATAGCCAGCGAAAGCAGATCGATGGTCGCTCGCGGGACCCGGTGCTCCCACGCCAAATATGCATAATGCTCCGCCGAGGCGGAGAACTTGTGCGCAATGCCGCCCGCAAAGCTCTTGAGGTAGCGGCGGCCGAGCGGTGGTCTGGGTCCGATATCCATGACCAAGCATGGGCTACTGCGGTGACACGATATGTCACCGTCTCGTGCTTTACTGAGGGATGAAAAAGAGAACGAAGTGGTTGAACACAATCCCAAATACCTGATCCCTCGTTGGGAGGGTTATCCCAAAACCCCTTTTCCGGAACCGCTGCGATCCGGATAGAAAGCGCTGGGAAAGGTCATCGTCGGGTCACCCAGCCACAACATGTTCCGGGCGTTTGTTTTATTGCCGAAATAAGCCTCGTTCGTGTATTGAATAACCATTGCCGTTCTGGGGGATGCCCACCCCTTAAAATTCCGAAGAATGAAGCACGAGCCGCGAGCCTTGCGCTTCACTGTGCATACGAGCAGATTTTCACCGAACTGAAGAATCGGATGAGAATGCCGTACGTGAGTTGCAAGAAGCCGTCGCTGCCGACTGGAATAGATCTTTCGATCTTATGAAGGAGACGATCCTAGATGACACCCGAACAACGAGACGAACTCACGCGCTTGCTACAACAGGGCGGCGAGATATCATCCGAATGGGCGCGTATCCTATTCCCACTGGAAAAGCGTGAATACGAACTCGTTTATCACGGAAAGGAACGCGAAGAAGATGTCATTGCCAGCACATTAGCAGTTCCACTTCAGAAAATTCGCACGTTTGGCAAGAATGGCGACAGCTGGCACAACATGCTGGTCTTCGGCGACAACTTGCAGGTCATGAAAAGCCTGCTTGAAATGAAACGGAGTGGTCAGCTCTGTAATGAAGATGGTACTCCCGGTGTCCGCCTTGTTTATATCGACCCACCGTTTGCCACGATGCAGGAATTCCAAGGAGCCGATGAGCAGAAAGCCTATCAAGATAAGGTTAGTGGCGCTCGGTTCGTAGAGTTTCTCCGCAAGCGATTGATCCTTTTGCGCGAGCTGCTTGCCCACGATGGAGCCATATATGTGCATTTAGACTGGAAAAAGACTCACTACATCAAAGTCATAATGGATGAGGTATTTGGAGATAATAACTTCCGTAATGAAATCATTTGGCATTACCCCGGCCGAGAAATGCATATCAATACCAAGTTCAATGCGAAACATGAAAATATTCTTTTTTATGCCAGATCTTCCGAAACCGTTATACGGATGGCACAGGTCGCGGTGCCATATGATAAAACCGACCGGCTGAAAGGTCTCAGGCGGAAAGTTCATCGCGACAAAGCCGGT
The DNA here is from genome assembly GCA_964606035.1 of uncultured bacterium. Lineage (GTDB taxonomy): Bacteria > JAGRBM01 > JAGRBM01 > JAGRBM01 > JAHCIT01 > CAZMGV01. The sequence continues at coordinate 3,777 of CAZSFB010000042.1, forward strand.
AAAGAATGGGTCTGGGAAACGCGTGGGCAGTCGGCGGGTCAAAAGCCGTATAAAAGGTACGTTGATGATATTATCTCGCAAGGACGGCCGTTGAGTGATGTGTGGTCTGATTTACAATTCCTGCGCGGCAATGATCCAGAAAGAACGGGATACCCAACGCAAAAGCCTTCATCTTTGGTCGAACGAATAGTAAGGGCGTCAACGGCTGAGGGCGATCTCGTTCTAGACGCTTTTGTAGGTTCTGGAACAACTTGCGCAGTTGCAGAAGTGAATAACCGGCGGTGGATTGGTATCGACTGTGGAAAACTCTCAATCTATACCGTGCAGAAACGTATGCTGAACCTGCACAAGGATATTAAAGACACCTCTGGAAAACTAAAACCCAAGTCGTTTGGGCTTTACAACGCGGGCCTTTATGATTTCAGCAAGCTCAAGGAATTGAATTGGGATGCATGGCGCTTTTTTGCTTTGCAGCTTTTTCAGTGCCGCGACGACCCACACAAGGTTGGTGGCATCGATCTAGACGGATACCTCAAGGGTTCCAGTGTAATGGTGTTTAACCATCAAAAGAACCCAGGTGTTCGAATTGACGATGGCACAATTCAAAGTATGCATGAGGCACTTGGTTCGAAAATCGGAAGCCGTATGTTTATCATTGCCCCTGCACTTATATTCGATTTCCAGCAGGACTACTTGGACCTAGATGGTATCCGATACTACGCATTGCGCATTCCTTACTCAATCATTCACGAGTTACATCAGCGTGAATTCGCGGCACTCAAACAGCCAGCCGATGAACTTGCAGTAAATGACACAGTGGATGCGGTTGGCTTCGATTTCGTACGTCGGCCAGAGCTGGATTACGAAGCTGGCAATAACACGCGCAAAGGCGAATTACTCGCGGAAGGCTATATCAAGATCAAGAAGTTTAAGAGCGATGCGGTAGTGCGCGAACCAATGCGCAAGAAGGGTAACCGCGAAACATTATCGATGGTGATGCTGGACTATGATTTTGACAGTGAAACCGATGTGTTTATTTTTGACGCTGTCTTTTATGCGGAAGATATTGAGAAAACTAACTGGGAACTGCGCTTTCCTGTCAAAGCCATCGGTAGACAGATCATGGCAATATTTGTTGATATCTATGGGAATGAGGCACGAGAGATGATTCCAGGAAGTCTATTCGGCGTCAATAAGGCGAGTGCACCAATAAGGCCGACCAAAAACACTAGGAAGAAGAAGGGACGTTGATCCAGTGAGCACCAAGGCTGATCGCCGTACATTCCAGAACGAGGATCTTGTACTCAAGGTCGCCGAGAATATTGATCTGACAAAATGGGATGAGTCTAGGTACGAGGCGTTTATCGACGAATTATGCGGCCACAGAGAATACCAAAAGGACGCTATTCGAGTGACTCTACGGTACCTGCTGGGAACGAAGTATGCCGATCTTCGCGCTCTTGCAATGCAGAATTTTAACCAGAGCTTAGAACTCCAAGAACGTTATGGCTCCTGGGCGGCTATGGAGCGGCAGCTTCAGCTACCCGATCAGCTCAGCTGCTCATTGGATCAGGCAACCGGAACTGGCAAAAGCTATGTACTCTATGGTGTCGCCGCAATTCTACTGGCCGAGGGTGCTGTCGATCGGGTACTCATTCTGTGTCCGTCGAACACTATCGAAGATGGACTCCTGAAGAAGTTCAGAGAACTTGCCAGCAATGGCGATCTACGCGATGCACTCCCAGCTAACGCCAGGATTGCCACTCCACACATCATCAACGCGTCTGAAACCATCGTCGATGGTTCAATTTGCATCGAGAATTACCACGCCATTCTGGAAAATGTGAAATCTTCTATTCGGGAGAGCCTTATAGGAAAAGGCGCCCGAGTGGCTGTGCTTAACGACGAGGCTCACCATGTAGCGAATGGGTCAGGAACGACTTCCAAGAAATGGAAGGCATTTCTCTGTGACCCCGATTATGGCTTTCGATATATCGTTGGGGTCTCTGGCACCTGCTATGTTGGAGATGATTATTTCACCGATGTCATTCACCGCTATTCGCTTCGCCAGGCTATCGAGGAGAAGTGGGTCAAGAAGGTGGAATACGTCGACGAGCTTCCCGCCGCTGCAGAGAAGCCCCCAGAGAGATGGCAACTCATCTACAACCGGCACAAGGATTGGAAATCGAGACTAAAGTCTCGTGGCATTCGTCCACTAACCATTGTTGTGACAAAGGAAATCGCTGATGCCGAACAGGTTGCCGAAGAGCTAAAGGAGTTCCTTCAGGAATGGGAGCAGATCGATGCGGACCATGCTGAAGCAAAGGTCCTCTGTGTCACTTCAGCGGCTAAGCACCAGCCCAATGTGGCCAGGTTACGAACAGTCGATAATCCAGCGAGCAAAGTAGAGTGGATCGTATCGGTTTCAATGCTGAGCGAGGGCTGGGATGTTAAGAATGTCTTTCAGATCGTGCCGCATGAGGAGCGCGCGTTCAATAGCAAGCTTCTTATTGCACAGGTGCTAGGTCGCGGCTTGCGACGTCCGGATGGATGGAAAGGCGAAGAACCAGTTGTAACGGTTTTCAACCATGAGGCATGGTCGGGCCGGATCAGACACTTGGTTGATGAGGTGCTTGAAATTGAACGACGATTGACTTCAACGGTTAATCCCGATTCGTCTTTCAACTTTGAGTTACATCACCTCGACTACGCGCGCACTGAAGATACAACAGAACATGCAAAGAAAGGCGAGTACAGGATATTTGAAGAGGGTTACGTGGATCTTCCCACAACTCTAGAATTGGAGGACGTGACGGTTGGACTTGAGCGAGCCGTCACCGGAGAGCACGTCAAATTCAAGACTACGATACAGCATAAGGTATGGACCGTCGAAGAGGTCGCAGATCAGATGTATCAGAAACTCAAAGCCATAGACGAGGAATCAAAGGACGCGGAAGATCCAGAGGAACGCACGAGCTATGCCACGCGATTCCCATCGAATAAATGTGAGGAAATCGTAGCCGCGTCGCTAAAGCATGCAAAGATCAACAACGACAAGATCACCGATGCGAACCGACAAAAGTTCTGGCAAGCGCTCGGCACTCTCCGGCGTAAGTCGGCAAAGCGCGTTGTATATAAGCTATCGCCCAAGGCATTGATTCCACTGAACACGAGTGATCGGCAGAACGAGAGTTGTAGCGCTGCTGAATTACGCCGGGAAGCAAAGAGCATTTTTTATCCCCCCGAATGCGAAGCGACGCTAAGCGATGACCAAAGAGAGTTCTTTCGCGAGGTGGTTGACGACGACGGAGGTTTCGGGAACAGCCGGTTCCCTGTCAGTCAATCGGTCGATTTCAAGACGCCTGCCAATCTCGTAATAGCTGACGCTAAGCCTGAGCGAAAGTTCATCCGCGAACTTACGAGACGTGAGAATGCTTCGAAAATTGACGCATGGCTGAAAAATACACCGATGGGTTTTTACTCAATTGAGTACGCTTGGAAAAAAGGTAGCAGGCCTAAACGTGGCGAATTTAGCCCGGATTTTTTTATTAAACAGAATGATTCCATATTTGTTATCGAAATTAAGGGAGATGAACAAATCGACGATCCTGCGGGAGACAACGTCAAAAAATATGAGTATACGACAGAGCACTTCAAACGTCTGAACGACTGGCTTAAAAAAGAGAATATTCCAACACGATATCAATTCAATATGATTTCACCCAAGAGCTATAATGTATTCTTCCAGAAACTTAGGGAGGGCGGCTTGGATAAGTTTCGTTCCGAACTCGACGTGGCCATGGCCCGCCCCGGTAAAGGGGAAGAATGAACAGTATCGGTTGTTCTCCAACAACCACATTCCAACCCGGTTGGCTCATAAAAATGGGTCAATCAGCGGGGCTTAGGTCGACCTTCGTCCGCTGACTCTAGCCAGGCATTTACGTACGCTTCGGTCTCCCTCTTAACCGGTCTGTTAAAAGGCGCTTTGATCTCCGTGATCGCCCAGCGCGTAATTTCCGGCTTCCAGGCGATCTGAACTGTGGCCCGTTCGGGTTTCGTCACGCGATAAAAGAACGACTTACCGTCTGCGGCTTGATCCGCGTAACTCGCCACGCAGTTGTGGCATTTCCAGCCCTCCTCCCGGAGCAGGTACGAATTGCTGATATGCCGTATCCCCTCCACGACCGGAACGGGTGATTCCGGAAATACTCTGTCAACTCCTCCCTTTCGCACCCTGAAGCGTTCCCTGACGCGCTCAAAATCATACATGGTTCTCAGAATCGGGAACGGGATTTCCGGGTGTTCACGCGTCCATTGATCGAAATAGTGGGCGATGCGGTTGGCCAGAAATTCCTGATACTCCAGACCTGCTGAATGGTCCCTTTCGATTTCTTCGAGAAGCGTGCTGGTCAGGTAGGGCCGTATGCGCTCAACTGCCGCCACAAACATCGAGGTCATGTTCACCTGTGGTACGTGGGCGAGAAGTTTAGCCACATCAAGCTTGGCCCAGAGCGATCTGAGCTGGAGGATATACTGGGTATCCATGATCGTTCCGGTATCGAACTTGGCCGCGATTCTTACGATCTGCTTCGTTGGCGGGAAACCGAATATCTGAGCGATCTCGGTCCGTTTCAGAGATGCCAGGCGGCCGTAATCCGCGGGAGGGATATCGAACCCAAGATCCCGCGCATGCACGATAGCGAATACCCAGAACCTGCCTCCCGAAGTGCACAGCTCCAGTCCGGGCTTCCCGGTGATCGCTAAAAACCTAAGGGTCGCGTAGTTATGGAAAGATACATTAACCACCTCACGCCGAACGCCCTCCGGCATCGTCTCCAGCCAGGCCATTGTCTTCCAGCATTCATCGCTGGTCGCTGGAAGGTTTCCTTTAACTTCAAAACCGGGAAGTTCAATTGCAGCCGCTTCTTCCTCCGTAATGGCCTGCCAGGTACCGTCAGATTGGCGCCGCGAAGCCCGGATGTGCGGCCAAGCACCTAGACAAATTGCCGAACCATCTCTGTGAATAGTCAGATAGCCATTTACCAAGGAAGCCGGCTGATACCCGGCTCCGATCCGGGGGCGTTCTACCTTCGCAGCCGCCTCGTCGCGGCACAGGTGCTCGTATTCGAGTTCACCGGTCGTGGGAATCGGCAGGTTCGAATCGGATGCGAGCTGGCGAAGTGCCTCGGTAACCGATATCCCTCGAAAGAGCGCCACGAAAGACGCTGCATCTCCGGCTCGTTTGCACCGCTCACAACGATATTCCTGGTGCCTTGTGTTCACACGTAAGAGAGCATCCCGGGCGCAGTCGAACGGGCAAGGGAAATACACCCCGCTCATTGGTTTCATTTCGAGAGCTGACGCGATTACCGGTCCAATCTGCACTCGTTCGCGGATTTGCAGTCGCAGGCGATACCAAGGATTGGCTTTAAGGGCGGGATCTTCTGTCGTCGCGCGATTACCACCGAGGATCGCCGCGAGGTAATTCCGGGGCGACCCCTTTTGGGCCGGGACCGCGCTATTGGTGGTGGTCAATTTCGTATCCTCCTTTCACCCTCGACCTTATCCACCACCCGTGTCAGGCCGTGTCACCGTTATTGACCAGTATCTCCGGCCAGCGATCCCGAATGCCCTGCTCCATCAGCCATACCTTGACCGCAATCAGGGAATTGTCCGGGCCATCAGAGTCAGCCGCGATCCGGTAAAACTCCTGCCACCATCGGTCGGATTTGGAGTAGGGGAACTGTTTCCCGTGCTTGTTGAAGAAATAGAAACCTCGGTAGCTGGAAGTCAGCCGGAGCAATGCAATCCGGCCCTTCCGGCGCCGGTCTTCGCCGGTCTGCAAAAGTGCCGCCTGAATATCAGCCATGGCGCTGTCGATCGCCGGCTTCATCTTCGCCCCGTATATGACAAATCGCGGGACTGAGGGGGCAAACCGTCCAAGCCGGGAGCAAATGTCGATCAGCACATCGCTATAAGTTTCCTCCCGACGGACTGTCGGCCACTGCATCGCTTCACACATGCCCTGTGTTGGATTTGCGTATTTGAAGAACATCCAGTCCCGGTTGCCCTCAGCCGAGTTCATCTCGTCGAGGAAGGCGTCTATGGGATCGCCTTCCAGAGGGTGGGGGACGTATGAACGGGTATCGGGATCGTAACCGAATCGCACAACTACCCCATTAGCTGCTACATGCAGAGCGCCCACCAAAGGTTCAACCTGCCGCGCGTAGGTCCACGATTCAGGATACCAGTTCTGCGACGCAAGGGTTCGAGCGAACGGCTCAATCGCCTGCCTGATGAAAAGCACGATTGCCCTCGAACGCTCACTTCGGTTGCACGTCCCACCAAGAGCCCCCGACGGGGACGGGATGCCGTTACACCTGAAGAAATCCACTGGTGGCGTTTCCTTGCGCATCCATAAATCATACGCGGACCAGTGTTCGTATGAACCGTGATCTGCCGACACCCTGACATAGGGGACTATGATCCCGGTGTCGATACCTTTGGCGTCATCCAAAAGCCGCTGAATACTGGCGCGCAGGACGATCTGTTTTGCCGATTCGGAAACGTCGTCGAATATCACGGCTGACTCCTTTTAGCTCCTGGCATTTGTTTCGCGCCCCAGGGGCAATCCGGAAGAACAAATCCCCGGCGCGTTACGGACTCAAAGGTAATCAATGGCCGTGACAGGACGTGTCACCGGTTCACGGCCTCATATAAAACGGCTCCTTTCAGCCTAATGCTCTCTTTATAAAAGTGTGACACTACTTGTCACAGGTCAGGTGTAGGCTCCTCCATCCTGGAGGTGGGTTCGGGATGCAGAATTTCATTGTGCCTCCGCTCGTCGGGGTTGGTGGCAGGCCGTTCGTATTCATCGAAAATGGGCACCGGGTCTTCGCGCTTCCGTGGCCTCACTTCGGGGCCTGGAGTCAGGGGCTGACGTCCGCCTGGAAGCCGGTGAATTTGCCGTTATCACTGCCGGCAGTCGCGGGGAAGGTGCCCAAACCCCAATTGGCGTTTTTCGGTTACCTGACCGTTGGAGATGACACCCAACGGAGTGCGCTGGAAAAGTTTCGCTGGATTGAAACAGTTCCGGTCCTTCTCAAGGAAGCGGCCGCCTCCTTTGGCGATTACGCCACCACTATTCTCCGTTTTGTCTGCACCTATGGCCGTGATGCTGAAGACCTGCTTTTAACCGGAGGCCACACACTCGTTTACGGCCTTTGTCAAAAGCTGGATCGCGGGAAACTAGAACCGGGCCAAATACCGGTACTGCTCAGCCAGAAACGGAGGGAGATTGCCAGAGTAATTGGATTTCCGCCGACAAAATCGTGCATCAAACTGCTCGCGTCGGTGACGCCGCAGATTCTGATCATGGAACAGCGGGGACCGGCCGGGGTGGTCACAGGGTACGAAATGCTTTCCGGTATCGCTAATAATCCGGACGCACGGCAGCTACTGGCACACCTCCCCAGGATCGTATCCGATCAGGTCCGGATTCTGGCCTTCCCGCCGCTGCTCAGGCGGGTGACGCCCGTGCTGCTCCACGAACTGATCGCCGAAGAAGTTCCTTTCGATATCGCCCATGAACTGGCAGATCTGGTCCGCCTCGAAGCTTTACTGGAACTCCCTGCAGACCGGCCTGTCTTCCACTCTCTGCGGGCGCTGCGTGACGAACACAACCGGCTAGCCGGCATACACCGGCATGTTCTGAAAGGCACTGACCTCAAGAGCCTACTAGCACCGTTTCCCGACCCGCCCATACCGGGCACCGCCGATATCGTTCCGCTAATGAACCCTTATGAACTGATCAGCGAGGGGGAACAGTGCCACAACTGCGTCGCGTCCTATATAAATAGCGTGAAATCCGGGATTAACTATATATACCGGGTTCTTAAACCGGGACGTGCGACTCTGTGCCTGGAATCCCGAGTAGGACAATGGGGGCTTTCCGAATTATCAGCACCCTGTAATGAGAACCCCTCATACGCGATCAAATCGGCGGTCAAGAAGTGGCTTGAAGCAGCCGGACCCGTTTTTGACCCCAACTATGGACGGTATAGCCGAGCGGCCGCACGCTGGATGACCGAAGCCGCTCCGATTGTCGGCCGACCACTTAGGCGTAGGACGCCGGAAGACGCATTGGCCCGGCCGTACCGAATCACCCGGCAGGAGACCGATGAGGCGATCCGTACCTATTGCGAACTCGGGCGACAGATAGGGGCACACAGGAACCGGTGTTAAGCGGAGTTCAGA
>CAZSFB010000042.1:12042-12439 GCA_964606035.1 uncultured bacterium
CCAGGAATGTCGTCCGCAGTCAGCGTACTCAGATTTTCCCGCGTTGGATTCGCAACCTGTACTACACGGCTGCTGTGCCGTGCGCGACATTTTTCAATCACATTACGGACCGTTCGCGCGTTACCGAACTGCACATTTCTCCGATTATAAACATCCGTTAGCAATCCCAGAAGTGCGGCTTTCGCCTCCTCTGTAAAGCTGTAGTTGGCATCTGCCGCCATTTTGTCAGCGATTTGAAACAGCTCCGACGGCATATAGTCAGGAAAGCGGATGTAGTTGGGAAAACGGGACTGAAGGCCGGGATTCGACCCGATAAAACGGCACATCTCCTTGTCATACCCAGCTACAATCACCGCCACGCGGTCACGCTCATCTTCCATCCGTTTGAGCAATGTGG
>CAZSFB010000043.1:0-12242 GCA_964606035.1 uncultured bacterium
GGGGAGGGGGCCGCTTTGGGAGGAGAGGCCGGCTCGGGCGACTCGAACAGGTCCGCATCCATGACGGCACCGTCTTCAGTCGGGGGCTGGAAAAAATCGTCGAGCGACGCTTCATTTAATCCGTCGTCGCCGGAGTTGTCCTTTGCCATGAGCCTGCGGCCTGCTTCCCTCTATCCGGTGCTGGCCGGGTGTCTGTTGAAAAGGCCCGCCATTGCCAGAAAGTGTAACGTTTTCGCCATTTTGCGATGATTACGGCCCGGGAGTCAAGGCCGGAGCTTCAGGCTTGCGGCTGATTGCGGGTGCCGCCGGAAAGCCACCAGGTGAATTTTCCGATCCATTTGTTGATGGGGTGGCTGCGCGGCAGAAACCGGAACATTGGCTCGCGCCGTACGCCGAGCGTGTAGGCGAGGGCGAGCAGTTCCGCATTTTCCATGTCCACGGTGAGGCCATCATAGACGCACTGGACGGCCTGGGATTTTCTTCCCTGGGCCAGATGTACACGGGCCAGGTTCAGGTGGCATTCGGGCCGGAAGAACTCAATCTCGGCGGCCTTCCGGCACGATTCAAGCGCACGATCGGGCTCTTTTCCCTCGCGTGCCAACGCGACGCCGAGATACGACAGCGTGAGCATGTCTTCCGGCGCTTCGGCCTTGAGTTTTTTCAGTTCGGTCAGGGCGTCATCGGTCTGCCCGGCTTCGAGTGTCTGGACGGCTGCCGCCCGGCGGCTCCGCAGTTCTTCACGGTCCATCTGCCTCACCCCCTCCGGCGGACAGAAAGGCCCGGCCGGAAGTCCTAACGGTTCATTTCGTAGATCAATTTTAGACCATAAAGCGTAAGAAAGGCATCCACCTCTTCAATGGTGGCCGATTCCTGGGCGATCAGCGAGGAAAGCCCGCCGGTGGCCACAACGCGGGCGTCAGTGGCTCCCTGCTCCTCCCGAAGCCGGTTCACGATGCCGTCAACGAGGCCCACATAGCCGTAGAAGATGCCTGCCTGGATGGCGTGGACGGTGTTCTTGCCGAGGATCTTCGATGGCCGGATGATCTCTACCCGCGGAAGCTTCGAGGCGGCCGTGAACAACCCGTTCAATGCCACCTGGAGGCCAGGGGCGATGACGCCCCCCAGATATTCCGACTTGCGGGTTACAAAGTCGAAGGTGGTTGCGGTTCCAAAATCGACCACGACGCAGTTCTGGTCGGGGTAGAGGTGATGGGCCGCGACAGCGTTCACGATCCGGTCGGCGCCTACCTCCTTCGGGTTGTCGTAAAGGATGCTGATGCCGGTCTTTACGCCGGGCCCCACGACAAGTGGCGAGTGCTTGAAATACCGCTCGCACATGCGGGTGACCTGATGGAGCACCGGGGGCACCACGCAGGAAACAACCGTTCCCTTGATCTTGCGGATGTCGATGCCCGCGAAATTGAAGATCTCGTGGAGGAGGATCCCGGTCTCGTCGGTGGTACGCTCGGCATTGGTGGCGATCCGCCAGTGTCCGGCAAGTTCATCGCCCTGATAGACGCCAAAGACTATGTTGGTATTTCCGACATCGACGACGAGAAGCATAGAAGGCTACCTATCGCCGGTTCTGGCCCCTGAGCAGGGTGACGTCTCCGGCAACGATCCGCACCAGGCGGCCGTCAGGCGTTTCTACTTGCAGGAATCCGTCCGAATCAAGGCCGAGCGAACGGCCCTCGATGGTTTCCGTGCCCGTCCCCACGCGGACTACTTCACCGGCCATCCGGGCGAACCGCTCCCAGTCGTCCCGGAACGGGGCAAACCCCTCCGTCACGAACCGGAGGTAGTGGGCTTCAAGCTGGGTGCAGAGCTCCCGGGCGAAGGCCGCCCGGTCCACAGGTTTCCCGGTGGTGATCCGAAGGCTCGTGGCTATGGACTTCAGCTCGTCCGGGAACTTCTCCACGTTCAGGTTTACGCCGATTCCGATGACGAGCCAGTTCACGCGGTCCAGTTCGCTGGAGGATTCCGTGAGGATTCCACACACCTTCAGGTCCCCGGCAAGAACGTCGTTGGGCCACTTGATGCGCGGACGGTAGCCGGTGACGGATTCGATGGTCCGGGCCACGCACAGGCCCGTGAGCAACGTGACCTGCGCGGCCGCCACGGGCGGAAGCGAGGGCCGCAGGATGAACGAACCGTAGAAGTTGAGATTGGGTGGTGATGACCAGCTCCGGCCGAGACGCCCGCGCCCTGCAGTCTGTGATTCGGCGACGACGAGCACACCTTCCGGGGCCCCGGCGTCAGCGAGCTTTGAAGCCTCGCTGTTGGTGGAGCCGGTGGTGTTGAAGTGGACGACTTCCTGCCCGACAAACCGGGTCGCAAGACCTTCCTGGACCAGTTCCGGGTAGAGCCGGTCGGGGACCTGATCCAGCCGGTAACCCACCGATGCCCTGGACCCGATCCCGTAGCCGCGCTCCCGCAATCGGGCCACCGCCTTCGAGATGGCCGCCCGCGTGAGTTCCAGTTTCCCGGTGATTTCGGCGGAGGAATGAAAGCCTTCGCCGTCCCGGAGGAGGCGCAGGATCGAAAGCTCGGTGCGGGTCAGTTCAGGCATGGGTTCCGGCAGGCGGCCCGGCTTCAGCCGAACTCGCTCAGGCGGGCGAGCGAGCCCTTGAGTTTTTCTATCTCGGAGGCGAGTCCTGCCTGCCGCTCGCGATATTCATCCACGAGATCGGGGTCGGCGTTTGCGACAAAGCCCGTGTTGGAGAGCTTCTGGTTCAGTTTCTCCAGCTCGTCCTCGCGCCCGGCCACCTGTTTGGTGAGCCGCTCGCGTTCCTTCTCCACGTCGATTCCCTCCGGGAAGGTGACGAAGACCTCAAGCCCCGCCACTGCCGCCTGGGAGGAACCCCTGGGGCGGGCCGCACCGGCCGGAATCTCTGACAGGTTGCGGATACGGCCCAGAGCGGAGAACTGTCCCCTGAACGGGCCGAGCAGGTCGCTGCATCCGGTGCCGCGCACCAGGACATCCACTTCCGACGACGGCTTTACGTTCAGTTCACCGCGGATGTTGCGGACCGCCTGGATAGCCAGCTGGAGCCGCTCCACGCGGCGCGTGTCGTCGGATTCGGGCGGAACTTCCGGTGAAGGGAACTCTCCCTTCATGAGGAACGGCTGCCCGGGCCGGAGCAGTGACGCCAGTTCCTCGGTGACAAACGGGATGAACGGATGCAGGAGCCGCAGGATGTCGATGAGTGTGTTGCCGAGGACGCTCCGGGCGACCTCGCGCCGTGCCGGTTCGGCTGTTTCGGAGAGGTCCTGCTTCACAAACTCTATGTACCAGTCGCAGTAGGTGCCCCAGACGAAGTGGTAGGCCGCAAGCGCCGCCTTGTCGAACTCGTAGGCCTCGATGGCGCGGGACACTTCCTTCGCGGCTACAGCCAGTTCCCGGCGGACCCACCGGTCGGCTGGCGACATCGTCGCCTCGGGTACGGGGTCCGGCACCGGGCCTTCGAGCTTCATCTGCACGAAACGGGCGGCATTCCAGAGCTTGGTAATGAACTTGCGGTAGCCTTCGATCCGGTCGCGGGAGAGCCGGATGTCGCGCCCCTGCGCGGCGAAGGCGGCGAGCGTGAACCGCACGGAATCCGCCCCGACCTCGTCCACCACGGAGAGCGGGTCGATCACGTTTCCCTTTGTCTTGGACATTTTCTGTCCCTGCGCGTCGCGGACCAGCGCATGGATATAAACGTCCCGGAACGGCACCTCGCCCATGAAATGAAGCCCCATCATCATCATTCGTGCAACCCAGAAGAAGATGATGTCGTGCGCGGTCACGAGTACGGACGTGGGGTAGTAGGTGGCGAGGTCTTTGGTCTTTTCCGGCCAGCCCATCGTCGAGAATGGCCACAGTGCGGACGAGAACCATGTATCCAGCACGTCCTCGTCCTGCCGGAGGTTCGACGATCCACACTTGGTGCATTTCGACGGCGCGAGTTTTTCCACGTTGATGTGGCCGCAGTCCTGGCAGTACCAGGCCGGGATCTGGTGGCCCCACCAGAGCTGGCGGGAGATGCACCAGTCCTCGATGCGTTCCATCCACGAGTAATAGGTGTTGGCCCAGGAGGCCGGGTGAAACTTCGTCTGCCCGTCCTTGACGGCCTTCAGTGCGCGTTCGGCGAGCGGCCCTGCCTTGACGAACCACTGCTCCGAGATGAGCGGCTCCACGGGTACGCCGTGGCGTTGCGAGTAACCCACGCGGTTCTTGTGCTTTTCGACCTTTTCGAGAAGCCCCTGGGTTTCCAGGTCGGCCACGATCTGCTTGCGGGCGGCGAACCGGTCCATGCCGGCGTAAGGTCCGCCATTTCCGTTGATGGTCCCGTCCGGGTTCATCACGTTGATCATTTCGAGCTTGTGGCGGTGACCGGCCTTGTAGTCGTTCGGGTCATGGGCGGGCGTGATCTTCACGGCACCGCTTCCGAACTCACGGTCCACCATCGCGTCCGCAAGCACAGGGATCTCGCGGCCGATGAGCGGCAGCTTCAGTGTCTTCCCGATGGCCCCTTGGTACCGTTCGTCGTCCGGGTTCACGGCGACGGCGGTATCCCCAAGCATCGTTTCCGGCCGGGTCGTGGCGACGGTGATATGTCCAGAGCCGTCGGCAAACGGATAACGGATGTGCCAGAGACTTCCGTTCTCGTCCCGGTATTCGACCTCCAGGTCGCTGATGGCTGAGCGGGAGGCAGGGCACCAGTTCACAAGGTATTCGCCCTTGTAGATGAGACCTTCACGGTAGAGCCGGACAAACACTTCCCGGACGGCGAGCGAAAGCCCCTCGTCCATCGTGAACCGCTCGCGCGACCAGTCGCAGGAGGAGCCAAGCCGCTTCAGCTGGTGGATGATGCGGGAGCCGTATTCTTCCTTCCACTTCCAGACGCGCTGGACGAATGCGTCCCGGCCCAGGTCGTGGCGGGTCTTTTTCTCCTTCGCAAGCTCCCGTTCGACGACCGACTGGGTGGCGATGCCGGCGTGGTCGGTGCCGGGCAGCCAGAGGACATTGCGGCCGCGCATCCGGTGGTAGCGGCTCAGGACGTCCATGACCGTATTGTTCAGCGCATGACCCATGTGCAGCGCGCCGGTGACGTTGGGCGGCGGAATCACGATGGAGAACGGCTTTCCGGGGGTGGACGGATCGGCCTTGAATACCCCGGCGTCGAGCCAGGCTTTCAGCCAGCGTTCTTCGTAGGATTTCGGATCGAAGGTGGTCGGGATGTCGTGGGTCGTGCTCATACGAACCGGCATGGCTAACGCGAAGCCGGGCCGTAGGCAACTGGCCCTACTGGCTCATCACGACGTCCTGGTCCTGCTGTTTCTTGAGGAGCACACCCAGATAGGGGAAATCCTTTTCCAGTACCTGTGGGCTGATGCCGCCCCGCATGAGGCACTGGAGCCAGTCAATGAGCTCGCTGGTGGAGGGTTTTTTCCGCAGGTTGGCCAGCGAGCGGATATCATAGAACCGCTTGAGGGCTGCTTCGAGGAGCTTCTTCTCGATACTCTTGTGGTGGAGCCGGACGATCTCCTCCATCAGCTTTGGCTCGGGGAAGGCGATATAGTGGAACACGCACCGGCGGAGAAAGGCATCAGGCAGTTCCTTTTCCGCATTTGAGGTGATGATGACCACGGGCCGGACTTGTGCCCGGATCCGTTCGCCAGTCTCCGGGATGTCGAACGACATCTCGTCCAGCTCCTGAAGCAGGTCGTTCGGGAACTCGAGCTCCGCCTTGTCGATCTCGTCGATCAGCAGAACTGCCTGTTCGGGGCTCGTGAACGCCTGACCCACCGGGCCCAGCTTGATGTACTGCTTGATGTCCCGGATGTCCCGGTCGCCGAAGCGCGAGTCGTTCAGGCGGGCAACCGTGTCATAAGTGTAGAGACCCTCTTTCGCCTTGGAAGTGCTCTTGATGTTCCAGGTGTAGATGGGCTTTTTCAGGGACCGGGCGACCTCGTGTGCGAGCTGGGTCTTGCCGGTTCCGGGCTCACCCTTGATAAGCAGAGGCCGTCCCAGCGCCACGGCCACATCCACGATGGCGGCGAGTTCAGGGCTGACCACGTATTTGTCGGTACTGGTGAAAACAGGCTTGTTCATGGCCGTCATCACTAGCCGATCTGGCGGCAAAAGGTGCAATGGGCGCCATACGGGAGTGTGGGGGTATTTGAAATCCGGCTTCGGCCCGGTCACGAAACAGGCTCGCGATGGCGGGATTCATTGAAAGAATGATGGAAAATCTGGCCCGGTGGCTTCTTGGCCACCACCGGCTGGCCCTGCTTGTGCTTCTGCTGGCCACCCTGGCCGCCGTACCCGGTTTCAACCGGCTGGATGTCCGCAACGACTATGCGGAGATGCTCCCCGAAAATGCCGAAAGCGTGAAGGCGCTCGACCGGCTGAAGGAACGGGTTCCGGGACTCGCTGACCATGTGGTGCTGTTCGAGGGCGGAACCATGTCTGACCGGGTGGCAGCGGCCGAGAAGCTGCTCCAGGGGGTCGTGAAGGACCCGTTCGTGCTGAAGGCCCGGTACAAGACCGAGCTGGCATTTTTCGAGCCCTACAAGTTCCTGTACATGCCCGCTGACGAACTGGACGAGTTTTCAAGGGCCGTTATCGGACGGATCAACTACGACCGCCTGAAGGAGTCCGGCCGTCTGGTGGACCTCCTGAGTGAAGATGAAAAGAGCGAGGACCTGGACGCCATCCGCAAGAAGCACGAGGTGGATGACTACTTCGGCTATTTCACGGACAAGGACCGCTCGGTGCTGCTGCTGCTCATCACGCCGCGGGCGTTCGTGAGTGATGTGGATGCGGCGGAAAAAATCTCGGATATTACAGGCCGGGCCATTGCAGCAGTATTCCCCGGCAGAGACCCAGGTGCCGGGATCAGGATCACCACCGGGGGACCGTTCCAGGACCAGCTGAACGAGGACCGGGTGCTCCGTGAGGATATCATCCGCGGTTCCACCTTCACGCTGATCGTGATCGTGGCGCTTTTGCTGGTTTACTACCGTTCATTCTGGCCAGTGCTTCTCATTACGGGTCCGCTGAATGTTTCGATGATGTGGAGCTTCGGGATTGCCGGATGGTTCGTGGGGCGACTCAATCCCATGAGCGGGTTCATGGGCATGATCCTGTTCGGGCTCGGCATCGACTACGCAATCCATCTGATGAACCGGTACATCGAGCACCGGTCGGCGGGTCTTTCCAGGGAAGAATCCTTCATCAGCATGATGAAAAACTCCGGTGCCGCCTGTGTCGAGACAGCCACCACCAACTGTGGCATCTTCTTCGTGGTGGCGACGGCGGATTTCCGCGGCTACCAGCAGTTCGGAATCCTCGCCGGTATCGGGGCGTTCATGACCGTGATTGCGTCGGTTGTGCTGCTTCCGTGCCTGTTCCTGGAACTGGAGGCGAGGGGCTGGAACCGTTTTCTCCAGACGCCGCCGCCAGAACTCCAGCGCCGTTTTGCGGGTTCCGGCGGCAAGTTTCCCTGGGCGGGGCCGATCCTTGTGGCGACTGCAGGCTTCACGGCCTGGAGCTTCTACCAGTCGTCGGAGAACCTCCACTTCTCGTTCCGGATCTCGGAACTGCGGCCATCCACGGCTGACCTCCGGAAAGTCGAGAAATACTACCGCGAGGTGGGCGAGATCGACGATCCGCCGGTGATCTACACGGTGGACTCTCTGGAGGATGTGAAGTCCATCGTCAGGCAGATCGAGAAGGTCAATTCGGAGCAGCCTGCGAGTATGGTGCTGAAAACCCGTTCGGTCCTTACCGTGCTGCCCGAGGACCAGGAGGAAAAACTGGATATTCTCGACAACCTCCGGTTCAAGCTGGAACGGGAGCGCAGGCTCGCCGACACCGACAGCCAGCGGGCGGACATCGACAAGCTCCTCGGAGAACTCACCGGCCGCGCGGTGACGATGGAGGATATCCCGCCGGAGGTTGCGGCAGATTTCCGGACACCGGACGGCGGATTTCTTGTCTACCTGAATCCCTACTCGAAGAACTTCGAGCAGGGATTTGTCCTGAAGTTCCGGGAGTTTTTTTCGGCGATCGGCCTTCCGGACGGACGCACCTATACCGGTGCGGGGGAGATCCCCGTAGAGGCGGATATCCTTTACTACATGGTACATGAAGGGCCGCAGATCGTGTTGCTGGCGGTGTGTTTCGTCGTCTTTTTCGTATGGCTTGGGATCGGCCGCGGGATCGACACCCTGCTCGTCTGTTCGCCGATGGTGGTGGGGATCCTGTGGGGTCTTGAGGGCGCGGTCTGGCTGGGCCAGTCCATCAACGTGTTCAATCTGGTGGCGATTCCGCTGCTGATCGGTTTTGGCGAGGATTACGGGCTCCATATCCTGCACAGATACCGGGAGGAGGGACCGGGCTCGCTCCGCAAGGTCCTGGGACTCACAGGTGCCAGCATCGCCATGTCGGCGCTCACGACGCTTGCCGGTTTCGGGGGGCTTATCTTTTCACACCACAAGGGGTTGCAGTCACTAGGCATATTCGCCTGCGTGGGCATGGGAGCGTCGCTGCTCGTGGCCTTTACTTTTGTGCCGGCGATCCTCCAGGTGATCGAGGACCGGCAAAACAGAAAATCCGGCTGAGAACCTTTATTTCCCAAGCCTGAGGCCCAGGATCGTCACCGCTTCCAGCGGGTTTTTCGCCCGGTGGACGTGCTGGGTGGCAGCGGTGGCGAGCCCAGTGGGGTCTGCCGCGCCGGGTTCACGGTGCAGGAGGCTCACGATGGGGTTCCAGAACGGCCCCACAATGATGATGGGTTTGGGGCCGGTAAGCCCCTTGTTCACGTATTCCCAGGCCAGGGCGAACTCGGCGAGTGTACCGGTGCCACCTTCGAGCGCGATGAAGGCATCGGCCTGTTCGATAAAGCATACGATCCGTGAAAGCAGCGTGGGCCGCACGACTGTGCGGGCGAGAAGTTCCGGCCGGGTAGTGTTTGTGCCTTCGGGAATGACGGCGACGGTCTCGCCGCCTTTCGATCTCACGCCCTCGGCAATGCTCACCATGTGTCCGGGTCCGCCGCCCGTAACCGTGAGGTAACCCCGCCCTGCGAGCAGTTCACCCAGTTCGCTGGCTTCGGCTGAGTTACCGCGTGAAGAGGCAAAAACGGCGACGGCCTTGCGGCCCTGCTTGCCCAGTGGATCGGAAGGATTCATGGGCGGTTCCTTACTTCATCTTTTCCCCGCTGGCATTCGCCTTTGCCCCTTCGAGTCATCTATATCACTGAAATCCTTAAGTGATTTTCATGGGCCCGGTTCTTGACAGGAAGGCCGGTTTTTTCGATATATGTTCGTCCGGAGCCCAAATCCAACTTTGAAGTTGCAGGAGCGGATTGTTCGGACAGACGAGTCGCAGGCATCATCCATTTTCCATTGCCAGTTCCGTGCAGGGTCATGTTCCTGAAGCCCGGCCGTCCGAAAAACTAGCCATGATCACCGTAGAAAACCTGACCAAGCGATACGGGCCGACCCTGGCCGTGGACAACATATCCTTCGAGGTGCATCCGCGGGAGGTGGTGGGATTCCTGGGGCCGAACGGCGCGGGGAAAACCACTACCATGAAGATGCTCACCTGTTTCCTTCGGCCCGACGGGGGCCGGGCGACAGTGGGCGGCTGCGACGTGGTGGACCAGTCCATCGAGGTGCGCCGTCACATCGGTTACCTGCCGGAAAATGCGCCGCTCTACCACGAGATGGAAGTCCGGGATTATCTGATGTTCATGGCACGGGTGCGCGAGATCCCCTTGGCCGACCGCAAGCCGCGCGTCCGCGAGATGGCCGAGATCTGTGGCCTCGGGCCCATGATGCTGAAGCCGATCGGGGAACTGTCGAAGGGCTACCGTCAGCGCGTGGGGCTCGCCCAGTCGATGCTCCACCGTCCGGACATTCTGATTCTCGACGAGCCCACGTCCGGCCTCGATCCGAACCAGATCATCGAGATCCGCAACCTCATCAAGGAAATCGGCCGGGAGAAAACCGTCATTCTCTCGACCCACATCCTGCCCGAGGTCCAGGCGACCTGTTCCCGGGTTCTCATCATTTCCAACGGGCGGATCGCGGGTCAGGGAACACCCGAGGAACTGGCCCAGATGGCCAGCGGCGAGGAGCGGTTCACGGTGGCGGTCCGTGGACCCCGTGATGCGGTGAAGAAGGCGCTTGAGGCAATTGACAGCTGCTCCAGTGTTCAGGACCAGGGAGTGGATCCGCAATCCCGCGATTTCCACCTGTTCAAGGTGTTCATGAAGGGGGGTGCCGGCCAGGGGGAGAAGATATTCCGGGCCGTCGCTTCGGGCGGCTGGTCCCTGAGCGAACTGCGCCGCGAGGTCGTTTCCCTTGAGGATATCTTCAAGCGGCTTACCCGCCAGACCGGCACTCCGGAGGACCGTCCGTCATGAAGCGCATTGCTGTTATCTTCCAGAAAGAGTTTTCCGCCTATTTCAACTCCCCCATCGCATACGTGCTGCTGGTGGTCTTCCTGGTGTTCCAGGGCTGGTGGTTCTTCTGGTTCCGTCCGTTCTTCGTGATGGAGGCGGCCGAGATGCGGGAGTTTTTCTCGATCCTGCCGTTCGTGTTCCTCTTCATCGTGCCGGCCATGGCCATGCGGCTGTGGGCGGAGGAAAGGCGCACGGGAACCATCGAGCTGCTGCTCACGCTGCCGTTCCGCGACCATGAGGTCATCCTCGGCAAGTTCTTTGCGTCGGTGGCGTTCCTCGCTGTTGCGCTCGTGCTGACATTGCCGATCTACCTGGTGGTTACCTACGTGGGTGACCCGGATCCGGGCCCGGTGCTGGCGAGCTATCTCGCGGCACTGCTCATGGGGGCGGCATATCTCTCCATCGGGCTTTTCGCGAGCGCGCTCACGAAAAACCAGATTGTTGCCTTCATCCTGGCGCTCGTCGTTTCGATGGGGCTTTATCTTGTGGGCTACGCCGCACAGCTCACCGGGCTACTCACCGAGACGCTCTCGTCAGTGCTCTCGTATATCGGTCTTGGTGTTCACTACGAGTCCATGTCCCGCGGCGTCATCGATACTCGGGATGTCGTCTACTACCTGTCCGTGATCGGGCTGTTCCTGTTCCTGAACGCGCGGGTGCTCGCCGGGAGGAACCTGACATGACGGATTTTCGCGCATCCATGCGGACATACAAAGGAGGACCGGCAGATGGCCGCATCCCCGAATAAGCTGAAGCTCGACCTGATGGGCGCGCCGGTCCTGCTGCTGGCCGTTGTCATCATTGTGCTTGTGAACCTGATCTCCCTCAGGGTGTTCAACCGCACTGACCTGACCGAACGGAAAGTTTATACCCTCGCTGACGGTACCAAGCGGTTGCTCGCAGGGCTGGATGATATCGTCAAGGTGGAGTTTTACCGCTCCAAAAACCTGCCGTCGCGGCTTGCCTCCACGGTGAAGGCCATTGAGGACTACCTTGCCGAATACAAGGCGTTTGGGGGCAAGAACCTGACAGTGAGCATCGTGGACCCGGATGACTCCCCGGATACGGTCCAGCAGATGCGGATTCTCGGTATCCCGGAGCTTCAGTTCAACGTCATCGAGTCCGACCGCCAGGAAGTAAGGAAAGGTTATCTCGGCATGGCGGTGTTCTACGCCGACAAGAAGGAGGTGATCCAGGCGATCGCCTCCCTGGATGACTTCGAGTACCGCCTGACAAGTTCCATCTTGAAGGTAACCCAGAACCTTGTGCCGACGATCGGCCTGTGGTTCGGCGACACGGACCCCTCCAGGCCAGGCAAGAAGCCGGAGATGCGGTACGAGTTCGACAAGGATTTTGACACGGTCCGGAAAAGTCTGGCGCAGCAGTACCAGGTGATGCCGGTGAACTTTGACGGCGGAAAGCTGGTGCCCGAGAACGTGACGACGCTGGTAGTCGCCGGGCCTTTCAAGGCGACCGAGCGTGACGCCTACGCCATTGACCAGTTCGTCATGCGGGGCGGAAACCTGATCGTGCTCCAGGAGATGAACCGCCGCTCCGATGACCAGACCCGTGCGGAGCTAGCACCGACACCCGTGGCGTCGCTTCTCGATCACTATGGAATCCGGATTAACGCCGATCTCGCTGCCGACGAGCGCAACCAGCGGGCCATGTTCAACCTGTATGGGCGCCGGGTGCTGCGTGGCTACCCATTCTGGCCGCGCATCACCCAGGAAGGATTCCTTGACGAGGATGTTGCCCCGCGGAACCTGAACGACGTGACCCTGT
>CAZSFB010000044.1:0-12205 GCA_964606035.1 uncultured bacterium
CGCTGGCAAGATCGATCCTGCGGTGGCGGCTGCCCAGAACGCCCCGACGATCTCCCCGAATTCGGCGGAGACGCAGGCGGCGCTCGCATTTGCACTCGCTTCCCAGCCCGGTCAGCTGACCGAGGCCCAGGCGGCAGTGGAGAAGGCGCTCGCTGCCGGTGCCGAGGACCAGCTTGCGTTGCTCGTGCTGGCGAAGATCCGGGAACTGGACCGCGATTTCGCCGGCGCAGCCTCTGCCTATGACAGGGCCATCGCTGCGCGGCAGAATGCGGTTTATCCCCGGCTGCTCAAGGCCCGGTTCATCCTGAAAAACGATCCGGCTAAGGTGTCAGAGGTGCTGGAACTGCTGAAGGCCGTAGAGGGAGCTCCGCTTGGTAACGTGAAACCGTTCAAGTCCCGGGTTCTGGTTACCCGCGCTGATGCGTTACTGGCCGGCGGCCAGTACGGTGAAGCGCTCCAGAAGGCAAAGGAGGCTGACGGAGTTTTCCCTTCGGCTGAAACAAAGACAGCCGTGGGAGATGCCCTTTTCGCGGCGGGTCAGGTTTCAGAAGCCCTCATCAGTTATCAGGCTGCCACGGCTGCGGACCGCACCTACCAGCCTGCCCTTCAGCGGCTCGGGAAGGCCCAGATCGCCATCGGCGAGACCGACAAGGGTGAGGCTTCACTCCGGGAGGCCGTAAAGCTGGACCCGGGTGATCTGACCGGCCGGGTGTTGCTCGGGCAGGCCTTTGCGCGGACCAAGAAGGTCGAGGAAGCGCAAAAGGAGTTCGAAGCGGTCATCGGGATTGATCCGCGAAACGCGGATGCATATGTGTCGCTGGGACAGCTCCAGCTGACACAGGGAAACAATCAGGATGCGCTCGCCTCTTTCGACAAGGCAATCGAGCTCGATCCGCAAAACCCTGATACCTACATTGCCATCGGAAAAACCTTCTGGGAGCTTGGCGACAACACCAGTGCGATTTCCCGTACGCGCAAGGCCGTTGAGCTTGCGCCGCTGCGACTGGCTTCCCACCACCAGCTTGCCCGGTTCCTCTGGGATACGGGTGATTTTGCCGCCGCAATGACCGCCTATGACCAGGCCATTCAGCTGCTGAAGGAGGGCGACCAGAACCCGTACCTCTTTACGGAGCGGGGAATCGTAAAGTTCTACCTGAAGGACTATGACGGTGCGCTGGCTGATATCGTGAAGGCGTATGAGATCCGCAAGTCCGAGCCCCAGGTTTATTTCTGGAACGGACGGATCCGTCTGGCAAAAGCCCTGCAATTGATCGCAAGCGGTGCTGCTTCAACGGCGCCTGCCGTGGAAGGAGAGCTTCAGGCGGCGCAGGGAGAGTTTTCCAAGGCCGAATTCTATGCCCGCCAGAATCCGATGATCGCCCACTGGTGGGGAGAGGCATGGGTGGAACTCCGCCAGTATGCCTCTGCCCTGCAGCAGTACGACGGTGCCATTGCAAAGGCCAAGGAGACCGAAAAGGCCGGCTGGATACCTTATCTGGATCCGGAAATTTCCAAGGCACGTCTGTACGTGCGGCAGGAAAAGTGGCGGGATGCCTATACGCAGTATGGCAACATCCTGCCTAAGGTTGAGGCGGAAGAAGAGCGGGTCAAGAACCTGAAATCCTACCGTCTCGTACCGGAAAGTGCGGGGATCTTCGAGCAGCTCATGGACTGGCATCCCCGCCGCTGGCCCCAGTGGGAAGCCGACCGGTTAAAACACCTGTACGAAGTCCGGACTGAGGCAACCTGTGGCATGGGATTTGTGGAAAAGGATGAACTGGACAAGTCCGCGCAGGCGGAGCAGACGCTGGCAAAGTGCCTGGCATTGAAGCCCGACCTGGCGAAGGCGCATCTGTACCGGTGCCAGATTTCCATGGACCGGAGCGCTTACAAGGAAGGCCTTGGCCGCTGCCAGCAGGCAGTCAGGTATGATCCGAATCTTGGCGAGGCCTATGTCCAGATCGGTTATGTAATGGTCTATGAGAACAATGATCCTGACGGAGCAGTCCAGAACTGGTACAAGGCTCTCCGCAAGAATAGCGGACTTGGCGACAAGCGGCGCAAGGACATCATCAGCGAGATCCGCTCCCAGGGGGAACCTGACGCAAGCATTCGCCGGCGCCTTGGGACCATGGGGTATTCCTCGAAGGAAATCGACGCACTAGACGTGCGCTGACGGATTGCAGCACAGAACGGAAACGAAGGGCTATGGCGATGCGAGTGAAATGTCCGAAATGCGGGGCGCAGTACAATCTGGACCCGCAAAAACTTTCACCGCAGGGAACCAAGGTCCGCTGCAGCAGCTGCCAGCACATTTTTGTCGTAAAGCGGAAAGCGGGGGAGGGAGAGGCTTCCGTGCCACCGAAGCCGGTTCCGGCAACCGCCCGTCCAAAACCGGATGATGATCCGGTCCACGGCGGTGCGAAGGCCGCCCCCATGTCGGATTCCCTGATGGATGATCAGCCGATTCCGATGAATGATGAGACATCCGATGTCTCACCTGCTTCGGCACCGAAATACCGTGAGACGCTTCACGACCTTGGGAAGGTTCCCCCTCCCTCGGCCTCACCTGCACCGGTAGCGCCAGCGCCCAAGCCTGCCGCTCCGGCGCAGACACCTCCAGCCCCCGCGCCAGCTGCAGCCAAGCCGCCGCCTCCCGCTGCTCCCAGGCCCCAGCCGTCGGCCGTCGCCGACTCCGGCGCCAAGTGGCGGGTAAAGAAGCAGGGGCTCGGATTGATCTATGGTCCCGCGGACCTGAATACAGTCCAGTCATGGATCCAGAACGAGCGGATCAACGCGAAGGATGCCTTTTCAAGAGACGGCTCCGAGTGGGCGACCCCCGAAATGTACACTGAGGTGGCTCCACTTCTTGGCCTGACACCATCACCCAATGCGATGGCGCCGGGTGCCGCTTCCGTGCCACCGAAGCCGGTTCCGGCCGCTGCAGCCAGTGAAGCTGCTACCGAACCGGTGAAAATGGCACCGCCGGTGCCACAGGAACCGCGGCGTCCTTCTACAATGGGCTTTGAACTGGACAGCATTGAGGACGTCCCGCCCGAGGTTCCGAAGGGCGGAAGTCTTGTGCTGACCGGCGTGATTGGCCTTGTGCTTCTGGTGATTGCTCTGGGAGGTGTTTTCTACTTCGTGATCCTTCCGGACGATGACATGATCGACCGGTTTTATGCCGGCCCGGCGCGGCCTTTTATTGAGCCAATTGTCGCATCGCTGAGACCGGACTACCGGACCTTCGAGGACAGGGAAACGGTCAGGTTGCACCAGATGATCCTGCGGCAGCAGCTCCAGACACAGGCCGAGGAGGCTGCCACACGTTCCTACGTGGAGGCTTATCTTCCGAAGGAAGAAGGACCAGCCAGTGGGCCGATCCAGAAGGCACTTTCGGCAATTCTGGCCGATACAGACGAGGCTTATACGACTGCACTTGCGGACCTGGAATCAGTGGCCGCCGCCGTGGATGCGCCTCCGGAGGCCGCCGCTGCCGTGCGGATGGTCAAGGCGCTTGCTGCCCTTTCGGCGGGTGACAGCACCCAGGCAGATGTGGCGCTGACGGCCATTGAAAGTGTTGACCAGCTTTCCCGCAGTCCGATGGGAAACCGTGTGGCCTTCATTTCCGGACTGATTCTCGCCAAGCGGTTTACTGAAGCCCAGAAGGCATCTTCAGATGAAGTTGGCCGCAATCCGGGAGATCCGTTCCTTCGGTATCTTGCCGGCCTCTCCAAGTTGTCCGATCCGGCCGGCATGGATGACTACCGGAAGGTGCTTGAGGTCGAGGCCGGGTTTCTCGCTGCGAAGGCAGAGATCGCGAGCCGTCTTGCCGTGGGGGCCACTGATCTTGCCCAGGCGGAAACCCTGGTGCGGGAGATCCTTTCGGCCGCTCCTTCGCACCGGAAGGCCCGTATGGTTGCAGCGACCCTGGCCATTGATGTCGAGGCTATCCCGGGTCCACAGCAGGCTGGAACCCTGGCCCCACTTAGCGACAGGGAAGTGGCTGACCTGTTCATTCGTACCGAGCAGCTTGTAAAGGACCAGAAACTCGCTGATGCGACAGCAAATCTGGACCAGTTGCTGACCCAGTACCGGAATCAGCTGACGCCGCAGATGCGTGGAACTGCCCACTACTACCGGGGCGAGATGTACCGCGTAGGCGGGGACCTGGCCGCTGCACATGTCCAGTATGAGACAGCCCTGATCGAAAATCCGCGGGAAACGCGCGCCCGCAAGGCGCTCGAAAAACTCGAAGCGGGTCACGTTCCCAGGCCGGAGGCGCCACCACCGGCCCCGGGGCCATCCCAGCCGGCGGTAGCGCCAGCGGCTCCTGCAGCCGAGCCTGCACCGGCGCCAGTTCCGGCCGCTCCGGTGCCGGAGCCTGCCGATGTGCCGGTGAAGCCTGCCGAGCCCGCCCGGCCGCCGGATGTGCCACCACCGCCGACAGACCTGCCTCCATTGCCACCGGAATGACACCTGACTCAATGGAAACGGGCCGGTAAATTTACCGGCCCGCGCTTTTCCGGGACTCTCCGGTCAGAAGGACGAGATTTCTTCCGAGTCGCCCGAGAAGTCCATGTGCTCGTATTTGGCGGCCAGTTCCTTGACTTCTTCCGCTGAGAGGGTGGACTCGGCCTCGATGCGGATTTCCTTCCGCTTGTTCGTCTTTTTGTCCAGTGCGGTCACGTTCAGAATGCCGTCAGTGTTCAGGTGGAAAGTGACCTCGATCTGCGGTTCGCCGCGCCGGTTGGGACGCGGCATGTCGAGTACGACTTCCCCGAGGAACGTATTCTCTGACGAGATTTTCGATTCACCCTGCGTACAGATGATCCGGACGTTCTCCTGGTTGTCTTTTACCGTAGTGAACACTTTCGCTTTCCGTGTGGGCACGGTCGTGTTCTTCGGTATGATGACATAGGCGGTGTCGCCGAAGGTGGCGATGCCAAGTGACATCGGGGTCACGTCGATCAGCACCCTCTTGAACGGCTTGACGTTCGCTTCTCCGGAGGGCCCACGTGGGGCAGCTGGCGCCGGGGCGGCTTGCGGTGCGGGTGTTGGTGCTGGAACTGGAGCGGCAACCGGCGGGGCTTTTATGGGGACCGGTTCAGGCTCTCGTGTTTCTGGAGCACCGAGCTCCAGGGGCGGAAGTTCTTCTCCGGCATCCGGCGCTGCGGGGGTTTCCATTGATGCGAAGGGATCTTCCCCTTCGGCCGCCGCAGCGGGTACTTCAATGTCTACCGGCGGCTCCTGGGGCTCAACCGGTTCAGGAGCGGCAGCAAGGGCCGCTGGCGAGGGATGTGGTTCCGGCCGCTTTTCGCCGACGATACGGTCCAGTTCCGGTGGTACCTGCCCCTGGGCCTTCCCGGCGCTGGCGAGAATGTGCGCCTGGATGGACGCACCCAGAGCTACGGCCTCATCAGGGTGGACCCGCTTGGACGGTTCCAGATGGAAAAAGTCCTTGATGAGCTGGCGAACCCGCGGCATGCGGGTCTGGCCGCCTACAAGGAGAATATCAGCAAGATCGGTGGTTTTGAGTCCAGATTCGCTGAGAACCTGGTCGCAGATGTGAACGCAGCGGTCAATGAGGTCGCGCGTGAGGCCCTCGAACACCGATCGCTGGACAGTGACTTCCAGATGCGGAGAAGTCTCCGAGGTTGGTGCGATGAACGGCAGCGAAATCGTCGTGCTTTCCTTGGAAGACAGCTCACGCTTGGCGGTTTCGGCGGCATCCTTCAGGCGCTGGTGAGCCATCTTGTCCGAGGAGAGGTCGATTCCGGATTTTTTCTTGAAATCCTTGATCAGGTATTCGACCAGCCGGTTGTCGAAATCCTCGCCACCCAGGTACGAATCACCACCCGTGGCCAGCACTTCATAGACACCCTTGGTGATGGACAATACCGTCACGTCGAACGTGCCGCCGCCCAGGTCGAAGACGGCAATATTCTTGTCGACGTCTTCCTTGTAGCCGTAGGCCAGCGCCGCGGCGGTCGGTTCGTTTATCAGCCGGAGAACGTTCAGGCCGGCGATCTCGCCCGCGTCCTTGGTGGCCTTTCGCTGTGTGTCGTTGAAATAGGCCGGTACCGTGATGACGGCGTCTGTAACCTTTTCCTTGAGCTGCTGCTCGGCGACTTTCTTGAGCTTTTTCAGGATCAGGGCCGAGATTTCAATGGGCGAATAGACCCGGTCGGTAAGCCGGATCTGGACATCGCCGTGGGGACCTTCCTGGATGTCGTAGGAGATGAACTGCTTGGCAATCTTCACCGCCTCGTCCGAATAACGGCGGCCGATGAGCCGCTTGGCGGCATAGACAGTCTGGAACGGATTGGTGATGACCTGGCTCTTGGCGAGGTGTCCGACGATCAGTTTCCCGCGGGAATTGACCGCGACGTAAGAAGGGGTGGTGTTGTATCCCTTGGAGTCCAGAAGGACTTCAGGCCCGTTTTCCCGCCACACGGCGACACAGGAGTTGCTCGTGCCAAGATCTATGCCTATGGTTTTGCTCATAAAAAACGGGACCAGTCCAAAGACCAGGTGATTTGCCCGGACCCGGAAAGTCAGTATCAGTTTCGCTCGACCCTGGACCCTGCGGGAATTGTAAACGTCTAAAATGGCAAAAGGGTATACTCGCGGGGGATTTGACAGAATTTTTCTTGTGCCCCGGTCCACTGTGACGGCGGCCTGAAAGCGAGATCCGACCAGTATGTCCCTTCCTCTGATTGCGGCCGCCGTCATTCTGGCGCTTGGTGCCGGATATGTGTTTTACGGGCGGTTTATCGCGCGCCAGTACGGCCTGGACCCGGCGGCGGAAACCCCGGCGGTCGAGAAGAACGATGGGCTCGATTTCGTTCCTGCCCGGCCCTTTTACCTGCTGGGTCAGCATTTCAGCGCCATCGCCGCCGCAGGGCCCATCGTTGGACCGATTGCGGCCTGTCTCGTTTTCGGATGGGTGCCCTGTCTTCTCTGGATCGTTCTCGGCGTGATCCTGATCGGAGCCGTCCACGATTTTTCAGCCCTTGTTGCCTCCGTCCGGCACGGGGCCCACTCGGTGGCGGAAATCACCCGGATCAACATCAGCCACCGGGCATGGCTGGTGCTCACAGCGTTCATCTGGATCGCCCTTGTTTATGTGATTGTCGCCTTCACGGATGTGACGGCCGAGACATTCCTGGGCCAGACTGACGAGCTCCAGGGCAGTTTCGAGTTCAACAAGGGCGGAGCCGTGGCGGCCGCGAGCACGATGTACCTGGGGCTGGCGCTCATCATGGGAGTCATCCAGCGGAAATGGAATCCGCCCATGTGGATCATGACGGCGGTCTTTGTTCCGGCGACGCTCGGGGTGGTCTGGATGGGTACCCGTATATCGACGGTTCTCGTTTATGACCTCTCCGCCTGGCGGGCATTCATACTTCTGTACTGTTTCGTGGCTTCCATGCTGCCGCTCTGGCTGCTTCAGCAGTCCCGCGGATATCTGGGCGGTTTTGTTCTGTATCTTGCCATTGGAGCCGGATTGATCGGGATATTTTTCGGCGGGTTCGAGATCCAGCAGCCTGCGTTCAGGAGCCCTGCCGGCTCGAATTTGCAGGAACTGGTATTCCCGTTCCTCTTTGTCACCATTGCCTGCGGCGCCTGCTCCGGATTCCACGGTCTTGTATGCGGTGGGACAACTTCAAAACAGATCAGTGCGGAGCCGGATTGCCGCCCGGTCGGGTTCGGCGCAATGCTGCTCGAAGGCTTCGTGGCAGTGATCGCGCTCGCCACCATCATGATTGTCGCCCCCGCGGATATCTCCGGCCGGGGCCCTGGAAAGCTTTATGGCGACGGTATTGCGTCGTTCCTTACGGTGGTGCTTGGCAAGGATGCATTCCTCTTCGCTGCCACCTTTGGGGCAATGGCCTTTTCCACTTTCGTTTTTGACACGCTCGATGTTGCCACACGTCTGGGCCGCTATCTGCTCCAGGAGCTGTTCCGGACGGAAAGCCGCCTCTCGGGATACCTCGCTACGGCCGCCACGGTGGGAACCCCCCTGGTGATCCTCTTTTCCGGAGGGCAGGGGACATGGAAAAAATTCTGGGTCCTGTTCGGAACCTCCAATCAGCTCCTTGCCTGTTTCACGCTGACCGTTATCACGGTCTGGCTCTACCGGACTGGCCGCCGGTACTGGTACACACTGCTTCCGCTGCTGTTTGTGCTTGCCGTGACACTCACGGCACTGGTCATCCAGGCGAAAGCCGGGTTTGAATCTGTCCTGAAGGAAGGGATCACGTTCAGTCCTGCACTCATGAACGGGATGGTCGCTTCGGGAATGACGGCTCTTGCCGCCATCTTTCTGGCTGAGGCGCTCCGTGCTGTTAGCCGGTACCGCAAGCTCCCGCTGCATCCGCATCCAGGGGCCCGTTACAAGCTGGAGATGCCGGGACTCGAGAAATAGGACTATTCGTCCTTCGAAATCCGGAATGCCGGGGCACGGTATCCGGCGGGACGCTTTTCCTCCGGAATCGCTGCCGTGTTTCCGTCGCGGAGTGCCGTATAGTGGGGTGACATGATCTCGACCCCCGCGTTGAAGAACTCGTCCTGGATGTTCTGATGGAGGGTGGAATAGAGCTGCTGATAATGGCCAGGCCTGCGGGTATAAATATTCAGTTCATACTCAACATAAAAATCGTTGAGCTGCTTCTGGAGCACAAACGGTGCTGGTTCCTTCTCCACCTCGGGGGTTTTCCGGGCGGCTACAATAAGCAGTTCGTGGATCTTCCGCCATGGAACGTCATATCCGATCGTCACGCTGGTAAAGAGGATCACGCCTTTTGATTGCGCCGCGCGACTGAAGTTTTGAATGCTCCCGCTAAGAATGCTGGCATTAGGTATGGAAATCTCCACCTCCTTGCTGGTGCGGAGCCTGGTGACAAGGAGGTTCCGCTCGAACACCTCGCCAGTGACATCGCCTGCCTGGATCCAGTCGCCAAGCCGGAAGCTGCGCATGTAGACCAGGAGAATGCCTGCCACGAGGTTTGATACAGATGAACCCGACGCCAGCGTAAACAGTACGCCAAAAAAGATGGTGACGCCCTGAAGGGCCTTTGATTCGTGCCCCGGAAGCAATGGGAAGATTGTGACGAGTGCGAAGGCAATGACCAGGAACCGAACGATCTGGTAGGTGGGTTTCACCCACTCGGGATCGAACGATTCAATGCGGAGATTTCCCTGCTCAAGGGCCGTAAAGATCGCTGACAACAGCCGGATTACGTACTTCATGACGAAGAGGATCAGGGCGATCTGGAGCAGGTTCGGGATATATCCGGTGACACCGTCCCAGACGGTCTGGATGGCGTCAAGAATCAGTCCGGTGAGTGCGATTCCGATCCGTTCGGTGGCCGGGAATGCGGAGAGGATGACAGACAGCCAGAGATAGAAAAGCAGCAGGATGGCTAAGATCTTCAGGACCAGGACGGTGAGTCTGGCCGCCCTGGCTACTTGCCAGGACGGCAGGAGCTGGACCGACCGGAACCGTACCGGTTTCAAACGGCCTTCGGCTGTGAGCCATTCGGAGAGTCTTCCAAGGAGCCGCAAGGCCACAATTCCGGCGACGGCAAACAACAGCGTTCCCCCAGCGGCCCAGGCCGCTGGAACAAGGTATGGACCAAGCCAGTTGCGGAGATCGGCGAACAGGTCGCCCGGGGGTGGCAGGGTGTCCGGGTTCATGTTTCTCAAGCCTACAATCCCGGGGACCAGTTGGATAGTTCACCCCGGTTCATGTCTGTGGCGCGGAAAGCATCCGGACAACCTCCGGAAGCAGCGGGCCGAGGCGGGCGAGGGCCGTTCGGTTGCGGGTACCCAGTTCCAGAAGGGCGCGAGGCTGGCGGAAAAATGCCGAGGCTGCCTTGAGCGGTCTGACGGCACCCGTATCATCGAGAAGATCATCCGGTATCTCCGGCAGCTCGTCGTCCACCCGGTCGAAAATCGATCTTATGACCGCCCATCGGTGACCGGACGGAGCCGCCACTTCCGCGAACGAAGCGGATTCCATGTCACAGGCGGATGCTCCGGTTGATTCTCCAAGGAAGGCCTTTTCCTGAACTGACGAAACTACCCGGTCCATCTCGATCAGGGCTCCCCGGGCTGTGCGGGTTCCATGTCGGCGGGCGAGGGCAATCATTTTTTCGCGCAGGTCCAGTGTTGGGGAGAAAACCTCTCCTGACGGAAATTTCGACACGTCTGCCGGGATGACGAGATCGCCGATCTCGAAACCAGGCTTGAGCCCCCCTGCCACGCCAAACCAGATGATATAGGAAGGATCCATGTTGCTGGTCACATAGCGGGTCATAGTGCCGGCCCGGTTGCCGCCCATGCCAGAGACCCCCACCACGACCGGTTCATTCCCGTCGAGGCGTCCCCATATCAGGTAAAGGTCAGTTCCAGGCATCTGGTTCGTCAGCTTCAGGCGACCAAGAAGCGGAGCCGCTTCGGCGCGGGTGGCACACAGAAGGACCGGAACTCCGGGAGGCTTTGCGCGTTTGGGGCTCATATCTTAAATAATTCCAATTAGTTATGTATCGCGGGGCATCAAATGTCCAGCTTAATTGACTGGCAGGTAACTGCATGAATAGGGTGTCCAGCTACTGGCTGGAAGTGGGTTCGGTTACTCGGACCAGACGAATTCTTTCAGCATGTGATCTTGAATACAACCCGGTCCGGGGGTGGATGTGGCAGAACTATCTGCCGGCGGCCACACGGGACCAACTGTCACTGAAAGGGACCAGATCCACCTCCTATGCGCACACCACTCAAGATGCAGGCGTCGCTTACGGCGCATCTACTCAAGCACAAGTTTCTCCGTACAAAATACATTCCGCTCGTTCTCATGCTCGAGCCGCTCCACGCCTGCAATCTGACCTGTGAGGGTTGCGGCCGGATCATCGAATACAAGGACACGATCACCGACCAGCTCTCGCTGGACACCTGCCTGGCCTCCGCCGACGAATGCGGCGCCCCGGTGGTATCGATCTGCGGCGGTGAGCCGATGCTCTATCGCCATATCAACGAACTGATCAACGGCCTCGTAGAGAAGGACAAGTTCATATATCTCTGCACGAACGCCATGTTTCTGGACAAGCTGTACAAGGGTGTGCAACCGACCCAGAACCTCTATATCAACGTCCATCTGGATGGCATGCGCGAGACCCATGACACGATCGTCCAGCGCAAGGGCGTGTGGGATATTGCCGTTGCCCAGATCAAGAAGGCGAAGAAGCTGGGCTACCAGGTGACGACGAACACCACCGTATTCAAGCAGACCTCCTGGAAGGAACTGGACGAGCTGTTCACTTTCCTGACGGACCTCGGGATCGACGGCATTATCGTCTCCCCCGGATACAGCTACGAGGCACTGGGCTCAACCTGCAACAGCAGCGGTGACGACTACATCTTCCACTCCCGCGAGGAGGTCCACGCCAAGTTCCAGGAACTGCTTCCGAAGCTGGAGCGGTACCGGATGTTCACGCCGCCACAGTATGCCGATTTCCTTGCCGGCGAGCGCGACTACGACTGCTCGCCGTATGCCAACCTCACGCGCAACCCCCGCGGCTGGAAGGGTCCCTGCTACGCCATCACGAACGGGCATTACGAGACTTACCGGGAACTGATGGAGTCCACCGACTGGGAATACTATTCCAAGCGCAAGGATCCGCGCTGCGCCAACTGCTTCATGCACTCGGGCTTCGCCGGGTCGGTTGTCCTGCATGCCAATGGCAAGGACATGATCGATATGGCGAAGTGGCAGTTCTCCAAGACCGGCTGATCCGGTTTCCGGGTATCAAGGCTGGCGGCCCGGCCCCTTGAAGGGACCGGGCCGCTCCCGTTTTACGGAGCGGGGCCAGTCCGGTAGGCTGGATCCGACCCGGATGAAGGGAAAGGACACATATCAGATGAAATCCCAATGGAAATACCTCGCCGTGGCCCTGCTGCTTTCCGCTGTCCTGCAGGGTTGCGCTGGCGGGAAACAGAAACCCGCTCCCCGTCCTGCTTCGACACTGGGCCGGGTGGAGGCGGAGCAGCTGTTCAGGATGCTGGTGACGCTCGAAGCGCTGGAACAGGTCACAGGGACCTCCGAAGTCTGGAAGCGGGCCGTGACGGAACTGCCCGACTCCAGGACAGTGTCGCTGCTTGAGCGTTCCCTGGGCGGCGGAAGGTTCACTGCCTTTGATGT